>CAYQCG010000052.1:0-8717 GCA_964415925.1 uncultured Puniceicoccaceae bacterium
ATTCTCATGAAGCGTCTTTTGAGATACCGGATACCTTAAAAGCCCATATCAGTTCTCCATCATCTGTAGAAAGAATTGTTGGATTTTGTGAACTTGATGACTCAGAAAAAAGCAAGTTGCGCAAGGAACTCGGCCTGGCAATGTCCCATGCAGATTTAATACTGTGTCAGGAATATTTCCAGGAAGAGGAAAAACGGGATCCCACCCTTACCGAGATCCGGCTGCTGGACACGTATTGGAGTGATCATTGTCGCCATACAACGTTTTTAACACATCTTGAGGCAGTAGAAATCGAAGACGACGCAGGCACTCATCCCATGCAGGAAGCCTATCGCAGTTATCTGGATGAGCGAAAAAGGATTCACGGTGACAAGCTCAGGGAAAAACCCATATGCCTGATGGATATAGCAACCTTGGGAATGAAAAGTCTTCGCAAGTCTGGTAAACTTGCAGATCTGGAAGAGTCCGAAGAAATCAATGCCGCCAGTGTAGTCGTCCCTGTCAGAGTCAATGATAAAGAGGAAGAGTGGCTGCTCCAATTCAAGAATGAGACACATAACCACCCGACTGAAATTGAGCCTTTCGGAGGTGCAGCGACTTGTGTGGGAGGAGCTATTCGCGATCCACTCTCGGGACGTGCCTATGTATTTCAGGCAATGCGAGTGACCGGCTCGGCGGATCCAAGAAAGAAATACGAGGAAACCCTGCCCGGTAAACTGCCGCAACGAAAGATTACCAGAGAGGCCGCACACGGTTTCTCCTCCTATGGGAACCAGATTGGTTTGGCTACGGGACAAGTCAGGGAAATTTATCATTCCGGTTATGAAGCGAAGCGCATGGAAATTGGCGCAGTTATAGGCGCGGTCCCGCGCAACCAGGTGCAAAGAGGGAACCCAGAGCCCGGTGATATCATTGTTCTGGTCGGAGGCCGTACCGGACGTGATGGAATTGGAGGAGCAACCGGCTCTTCAAAACAACATGATAGCCAGGCACTGGAAAATGCCACTGAAGTTCAGAAAGGCGACGCCCCGACAGAGCGCAAACTGCAGCGACTCTTCCGTAATCCGGACGCATCTCGAATCATCGTGCGCTGCAACGATTTTGGTGCTGGTGGCGTCTCCGTAGCCATCGGTGAACTGGCTGACAGCCTGGAAATTTTCCTGGATGAAATAGCCAGGAAATATGAGGGACTGGATGGGACAGAGCTTGCCATATCAGAATCACAAGAGCGCATGGCTGTTGTTCTTCGTGAGAAGGACGTGGATACATTTATTAGCTTGGCTGACAGTGAAAATCTGGAGTGCAAGCCCGTCGCCAGAGTATCGGACAGTGGACGATTAAAGATGACTTGGCGTGACCAGGCGGTTGTTAACCTAAGCCGGAGGTTTCTCGATACCAATGGTGCTGGCCAATCAGCCGTTGCAAGGATCAGTGCTCCGGATCCGTTACATAATCCACTCGAAGTTGTGGAGCCGGTTGGCATAACCTGGAAGGAAGCCTGGTTGGAACAGTTAGCTTCTCTTAATCATGCCAGCCAACAAGGGCTTGTTGAAATGTTCGATTCCAGCATTGGCGCAGGGACTATCTTACATCCATTTGGAGGAAAGTATCAGGCAACACCTCCGCAGGCTTTGGCAGCGTTATTTCCCCTGCTGGAAAGGGATACAACCACAGGAGTCGTCATGAGTCATGGATTTGATCCTGAAATCAGCTCGTGGAGTCCGTTCCATGGGGCTGTTTATGCCATAATATCTGCGGTCTCCAAAATTGTCTCCACAGGCGGTGACTGGCATAAAGTTCGCCTTACCCTGCAGGAGTATTTTCCCAGAACAGGCAAAGATCCCGAGCGCTGGGGTTTGCCACTCGCTGCACTCCTCGGTGCTCACTGGATTCAGACACAGTTGGAACTACCTGCTATAGGCGGCAAGGATTCAATGAGTGGCAGTTTCAATGAACTGGATGTACCGCCTACGCTCGTAGCTTTTGCAGTCTGCACAGTTGAAGCGTTCAATGTAATCTCACCTGAATTCAAGCAGGCAGGTTCACGTGTCGTCCGGCTAGTGACATCAAGGAACAAAACGAAAATCCCAAAAGTTAGTGAGCTCATTTCTAACTATAATAGAATTAATGAATTAAGCAGACAGGGGCATGTACTGGCAGCGCATACTCTGGAAGATGGGCTAGCGGTTGCGCTTAGCAAAATGACTTTTGGAAATGGTCTGGGTGTTTCATTGAATCACGCATACGATCTACAGTCCTTAATGCAAAAGCAACCTGATGCCTTTATCCTCGAGCTAAATCCGGAAGCTTCTGAGATCGGTGAAACGATTGGAAGGGTTATCGAAGAACCTGAAATTCAACTTAGCGGTGAATCGCTGAGCCTGCATGAAATAAAGCGTATATGGGAGCAACCTCTCTCAACCATATTTCCCAATAGCGTTCGTGAGCAACAACAGGCCATACCAGAAATCAATGGCACATCCCAAAGTAAGCCAATTCGCAAGTTGGCGGCTATTGCCAGGCCAAGAGTATTCATTCCGGTTTTTCCTGGTATAAACTGTGAATGGGATACGGCACGTGCATTTGAAAAAGCTGGAGCCAAGGTGCAAACACGGGTTTTTCGTAACCTGAGTGCATCCTCCATTGAAGCATCCCTTAAAGAACTGGAGAAGGCACTGGAAAATACTCAAATATTGATGCTTCCGGGCGGGTTCAGCGCAGGCGATGAGCCTGACGGATCCGGCAAATTCATTGCCGCTGTTTTCAGGAATCCCCGATTATCGTATGCTGTGCAAAAGCTATTGCACGAACAGGATGGCCTAATTCTTGGCATCTGTAATGGATTCCAGGCTTTGATTAAACTAGGGCTCCTTCCTTATGGAGAGATACGTGAACTCACGGTGAAAGAACCTACCCTGACAACAAATGACATAGGCAGGCATGTTTCACGTTATGCCTTCACGAGAATTACGAGAACTGAATCTCCGTGGCTCAGAAAATGTTCTCAGGAAGTCATCTACACCTTGCCCGTATCACATGGAGAAGGGAAATTTGTGGCTTCAAAGGAATTGCTGGACGAACTCAATAGAAATTGCCAAATCGCCAGTCAGTATGTCGATGAGAGTGGTCACCCAACAATGGACTATCCGGATAATCCAAACGGCTCTTACTGGGCGATAGAGGGTATCACCAGTCCTGATGGCAGGATTTATGGAAAGATGGGACACAGTGAACGTTGTGGCCCATATGTGGGCATCAATATCCCAGGGAACAAGGAACAACCCGTTTTTGCTGGCGGTGTGTCCTATTATCACTAAAGCCTCATTACGATGAAAATTGCCCTCGCCAGCGATCACGCAGGATTTCGATACAAGGAAATGGTGAAAGATCACCTGAAAGCGCGTGGACATGATGTTGCTGATTTCGGCACACACGAAGACCAACACTCAGATTATCCGGACTTTGTCAGGCCTGCTGCTATTTCAGTCTCAGAAGGAGACAATCAACTGGGTATTGTCTTTGGTGGAAGTGGCAATGGAGAACAAATCACTGCGAATAAGGTAAAGGGTATTCGCTGCGCGCTGACATGGAGTATCGAAACCGCCCGTCTGGCTAAAGAACATAATAACGCAAATATTATCTCGATCGGAGAAAGGGTTACTTCCGAGCAAGAGCTTATTCCTATTGTAGAGGCGTGGTTGAACGCAAAATTCGAAGGGGGACGCCACCAAAGGCGGATCGACAAGATTGAGCTTTAATCAAGTTACTTCTTCCAGTACTGGATTGGTCAGGGTTCCGATCGGCTCAATCGTGATACTAACTGTATCACCCGCCTTCAGATAACGCGGCGGTTTCCGTGTCGCTCCTACACCTCCAGGCGTTCCCGTCAGGATCACTGTATGCTTGGGTAAAGTTGTGCTTGCAGAAAGGAATTCGATCAGCGTGGGTATATCAAAAATCAGGTCATTGACGGTCCCAGTTTGCATGATTTCACAATTCAGTTTAGTCTCCAGCTTGAGAACCCGTGGCTCCGGTATCTTGTTTGCCGTGACTATACAAGGCCCCAGTGGACAGAAGCCATCAAAAGATTTTGCACGGCAAAACTGACCGCCTCCCCACTCGAACTGCCAGTCCCTGGCACTCACATCATTAGCGATAGTGTATCCGAGAACACATGACATGGCCTCTTCTTTTTTGATGTTCTTACAGTCTCTGTTCAAAACCACAGCCAATTCCCCCTCGTAATCCACTTTCTGGCTGTTAGCACTGCGCGGAAGAATGATGGGGCAACCCGGGCTTTGAACCGCATTAGGCAATTTAATAAAATAAAACGGCCGTTCCGGTAATGCCTTCCCCAATTCCTCAGCATGACTCCGGTAATTCATTGCCACACCAATAACCACAGGGGGCTGAACAGGATTAAGCAGCACAATATCCCCAGTAACTGGTTTGTCCTGAAAATCCAGACTCTCTCCAATACTGCCTGTAGCATGACAAGGTTCGCCTTTATCGTTCAGCCAGCCGTATTGCGGATTTCCGGAATCATCTTTATACCGAATCACTTTCATATTCAACAATTCAAGCCGATATCAGGCCAAATGCACAAGCAATTCCCATTGTGAGTATCTCCTCAGCAAAATTGGCCCGCTGGTATTACCAGACTGCGGAGAACCTGATTGCCGGCATCCCTTTAGAAAACTCCTTAAGACAGGCAGCCGGCATTTCATTAAAGCTACGGGAACAGATGGCAGATAAACTTAAGAAAGGGGATAGCTGGGACACGGTATTAAAGTCAGTCCCAGGTTGGTTACCTGAATCAGACCGTTATCTTCTCTCTGCTTCAGCTGAAAACAGCCGTCTTCCAGAAGGATTGAATTCACTGGGGGAGTTGCACGAGGAAGCGCACAGGAACAAACAGCAAATAATACTATCGAGTCTCTACCCGCTGTTCATTCTTCATTTGGCATCACTGGCCCTGCCTATACTCAATTTTATAAACGCTACTGAGAAAGACGGTTTGCAAGTGAATTTCAGTGGTTACTCCACCTCCGTTATTTCATTTCTCATTCCGCTTTGGACTGTAATTGTATTACTGATAGTTCTCTGGAAGTTGAAACCAGATGTAGTCAAACATTTCCTTTCCCTCTTTCCCTGGCTGCGAGGCTATCTGAAAGCACGCAGTCTATATCTGTGGGCATTTTCCCTTGAGGCCTACTACAAAGCTGGCAGCCACCTCAACGTAGTCTTTTATGGGGCAGGACTTGTTTCCGGTAGTTATCAACTGCAGAAAGAATCCCTATATATCAGTGAAGCCATTCAGTCCGGTAAAAGCCCCGGCTTACTTTTGCAAAGATCATCCGTGTTCCCGAATGAATTTGCCGAGCGTTACATCAATGGCGAAACAACAGGTCAACTCGATAAAGCCTTACAGGACTTATCCGGACTCTACCGCAAAAAGGCTACCCGTGCACTCACGATCGCCAGCCTTGTATACCCAAAAGTATTATTTCTTATTGTCGCGGTCTATTCCGGGATAAAGATAGCTTTATGGTATCGTGAATACCTGAATAATATTCTCGAAATGTTGTAAAACTAGATTCGGACTTTAAACTGGCCCGGTCCAATCATGAGCATTCCCAGGAAGACAAAGAACAGGTTCATGGGGTAGGCATAATCATTGAAATTTTCAAAATAACCACCCGCGGGAAGCATAATGAAAGTTGCCGTCAGCATAGTGAATGTCAGCAAAACCATAGTAGGCCGGTAGAAAAGGCCAATAATTATCAATACACCTCCCAGCGCCTCTGTTGTGGCCGCCATAAAGCCCCAGAAAACAGGAAAGAAGTCCAGCCCGTAAACAGCCATAGCCGAACCAACATTTTCCAGCGACTCTTTACCGCCAAGATATTTTGGTATTCCCTGGATTACCATCGTCACGCCCATTGAGATCCGAAGTATCAATTTACCTGTGTCGGGATGATCGAAGAAGTTTCTTAAGCTGCTATTTTCTGATGTCATAAGTGATTACCTCGCTAAGTAATTTTACTCTAAGCATAGATTTTTGTTTTCTATATAAAACACAATGTGGTAATACTTTTAATCCCGATGCCTCCGACTAGTAAATACGATTACTACGTCTGCCCGGAATGTGGCAGCGAAGTGCGTATTGGTTCAAAAGGATGTCCACATTGTGAGGAATCAGAAGAAGAATTATGGAGCCTGAAAGAGGCTTACCTGCATAATATACCGCCTGAGGAATTCGAAGAGGAACAGGAATTTCACAGTTATTCGACAATGGTGCGAAGACCTTTCCGGGACGTCGCCACACAACTTCCTCCGATACCAGAACGCTCCAACCGCCTGACTTTATTGCTTTTAGCTTTCGGTGTTGTAGCCCTGACTACTGGTGCATTATTAGCATTGTTATAATGGCGAAGATGCATCTCCACTTCGTTTTATAATATATTCAAATGATGGCTTTCCTTTATTTTATAAGAACAGTTCGTGCAGTATGACTACCTGATTGTGGGCCAGGGGCTTGCGGGAAGCCTTTTATGGTGGGAATTGGAGCGCCGGGGCGCAAAAGCTCTCGTGGTAAGCGAAGTTGATCCAAATGCCGCTTCATCTGTTGCTCCCGGCATTATCAATCCATTGGCTGGATTGCGTTTCAATCCTTCATGGAGAGTAGAGGAATGCTTGCCTGTCGCCTTGTCTCGTTATGAGCAACTAGGAGAAGTATATGGTGAGCAATTCTTTACACCTATGCCGATTGTCCGTTTGTTAAAAAATGAGGAGCAATTAGGATATCTGAAAAAACGTCTGAACCAGCCAAATGCTTCCAGGTTGATAGCTGAAGTATTCAAACCGCAATCGTGGCCAGATTCCATAAAGGACGAATACGGTAGTTTTTCAACAGCACAATCCGGTTACCTGAGGGTGACGAATCTTCTGAATTCCATTCGGAGGCAAATGGAAACAGCAAACCTCTACAAACGAGTAACTTTCAAGCCGGATGATCTGGATTTAAGAGAGAAGCATGCCTGTTGGAATGGAATTGAGTTTCAAGCGATTATCCTCTGTCAGGGTTGGCGTTCAGTTACGGGTGAATACTTTAAAAATCTGCCTTGGCGTCCCGCTAAAGGTGAAACCCTTCATGTGGAAGCATCACTCAACAATTTCCCGAATCTTATTTTCAACCGTGGACAATGGTTGCTTCCACTTGGCAACAATAAATACTGGACCGGATCCACTTACGAATGGGATGACATCAATACAGAAATCACACCTGAAGCAGAACTTAAACTATTGGAAAAGCTCCGCTCCTTCGTATTAACTGATTGGTCAGTATATCATCAGCAGGCCGGCATTCGACCGATCCTACATGATTACAAACCAGTTTTGGGACCTCATCCGAAATATAATAGTCTATTCATCTTCAATGGATTAGGATCAAAGGGAGTGTTGAATGGCCCCTGGTGTGCTACTCAGCTGGCAAATCACTTGTTGGATGGACAAAAGCTTCCTAATGACAGTCTAACGGACCGTTTTGGTATATTAATAGGATAATCCGGCTATTCTTTTTTCAATCAGACTTAATTGCACTTCGTATTCTCCGACTTGTTATGCCGGATGGACACTTACGAGTATAATTCAACCGGATATGACGAAATCGGTTTGCTGACCCCGCATGATATCGCTTTTATTCACACACACGTTGCCGAAGCTGGTGAAAATTTGGATGAAGTAACACGACGAATTAATCATCCGGAAACACGGCAAAGCATTCTGGATAATACAAATCTTTTTGATGCGGTCATTACAGGATGTAAGAAACTGAATATTTCGGAATACTTCTATTATTGGGTAATTGTGCGTAAAGGTATGATCGAAGCCGGTCTGCCAGAACTGGTTTACACAGAGAATGTTGCTCTCAGTATGGTGAAAATGGCTTTCTTCCAGCGTGAAACACTGGATAGAGATATCGATTTGGAATCTCGTTATTTTCCGGTCAGATTATCCGTTCTCATCGTAGACGAAGCAGAGGGAAAACGTGTCAAGATTACGAGCAGTATTGAACCTTTCCAAATGGTAATTGAAGGATTTCAGACAATCAATGAGGAGTCGGAGTGCATGCCTCCAGACCTACAATAAAATAAAATCCCCGGTAATACCGGGGATCAGAGGTCTGGATGTTGTTTAAATCTAGTATTTAACGCTGCATCCATAAGGACGAGTGGACGCATTCTTGACCGGTTTACCCTGGCGGGAATTTTCCAAGGCGGCTAGGACATAATTCTCCGCACTTCCAATGTCATCAGAGTTTGCTGAAGGAATACTGTCTATTGCTCCGTTGTATATCAATTTGCCTTCTGGATTGATCACATACATATGAGGCGTAGTCCTGGCTTTATAAGCACGTCCTACGCTCCCGTCTTTATCCAGCATTAAGGCAGTTGAATTTATCTCCCACTTATTAATCAATTGTTTTCCCTGGCTTGTAGTGAGATGCGCCCGATGGCCCGAGTTGGTTGAGTCAATAGTCAGCCACACTACGCCGTCGTTGGTCAATTCTTCCTGTAGACGTTGCATTTCGCCTGCTTCATAAAACTTCTTTACGAATGGACAACTTGGACTCATCCACTCCAGTACAACATATTTACCCTCAAAGTCTGAGAGTTGATGTGTGTTTCCATTTACATCGGTCAATGTAAACGAGG
>CAYQCG010000053.1:0-8700 GCA_964415925.1 uncultured Puniceicoccaceae bacterium
AAAAAGCTCTGCAAGGAAAGCCTGCTTTGAAAAGTATAGAGACTTTGAATACAGCCTTGTATTTTATGAATCGACCCACCGGATTGAGAAGTTCCTGAAGGATCTGATACAGGTATTGGGAGAAGAGAGGGTCATTTCAGTGGGGAGGGAACTGACCAAACTGTATGAAACGATATTAACGGGAGAAGCGTGTTGGGTTAAGGAGCAATTATTAAAAGGTAGCCTGAAGGGGGAGTTTGTGATTATTGTCTCAAAGGAAAACTACACATTATGAACGATACAGTTGCTATCATCGATATCGGGAGTAATTCAATCAAACTCCTGGTTGCCACTGTGGGGGATGATTCAGGTCTCAAGACGATCAACCAGCATGTGCTTGAAACTCGAATCAGCAAGGGACTTGGAAAAGAGGGAGCGGTGTTATCTGAAGCAGGCATGAAAGTCGGCTGCGAGAGTGTCCGCGAACTGGCGGATATGTCACGACTGCACTACCCGAGGCAAATACTGGTTACGGCAACCAGTGCGGTCCGGGACACCTGCAATGGTTATGTTTTTGCCGAGCGGATACAAGAGGAACTAGGGTTTACGGTCAGAATTCTAAGTGGCGAGGAAGAGGCGCATTATATTGGGCTAGGCGTCAGGCAAGATCCTGCGTTGAAGGGTATACACCATTTTATGCTATTTGACCTTGGCGGCGGCAGTCTGGAGTTAATTGAGTTCAGCAACAGTGATGTGATCCAGAAAGTCAGCTTACCGCTGGGAGCTGTGAGATCGACGGAACGATTTTTTGACGGAGGGCACAATCCTATCACGATCGAGCAGATTACGGATCTTGAGGATCATTTAAGTGAAGCCCTTGACCAAGGCGGATTCCATTTTTCCCGGAACACGCCATTTCTGGTGGGAACAGGGGGTGCAGTAAATTACGCCAGATGTCTGGTGGGCCTTGAGTTAAAACTTCCGGTTGCGGAAATTCCAAGCACGATAGAGAGTAAGGATCTGCAGCACTTGTTCAATCATCTTGCACGGCATTCACTACTGGAGCGGACCAGAATGCGTGGTTTACCACCGGAACGGGCGGACATTATGCCAGCAGCGGTATTAACGATACTATATATCATGCGCCTTGCCAATGTGGAATACCTGAGGCACTCAAGCTATAACCTACGATACGGTCTTGCTTCCGAATTGCTCTTGCAAGAGGCGAAGTAGCTTATCCATATCATCGGGCAGAGGAGCTTCCAGCAGCATTTCCTTACCGTTGACAGGATGACTGAAGCCAATCCGGGCTGCGTGTAACATGACCCTGTGAACATCTGTTTTCCAACCAGAAGGTTTTCGCCAGCCGTATGTATTGTCACCGGCGACAGGACAGCCCAAATGGCAGAGGTGGACACGAATCTGGTGGGTACGGCCTGTGTGAATCCGGATATTCAGCAAACAAGCTGCATCATCGAAGCGTATTTGTATCGTCCAGTCACTCCGGGCATAGCGCCCCCGATCCTGGACAGACATCTTTGTCCGGTGAGTGGGATGTCTGCCGATTGGGGCTTCAATGATGCCTTTCGGTTCAATATGAGTATTACGGATGAGGGCAAGGTATGATTTTTCCATGCGCCGTTCGGCAAAATCTTTACTTAAATTGAGAAACGCCCGGTCCGATTTGGCAACAATGATGACTCCGGAGGTTTCCTTATCGAGACGATGCACAATCCCCGGACGTTCCCGTCCACCAGCACTACTCAAATTACCCTTACAGTGATGGAGCAGCGCATGGACCAATGTATCCTCACCCGTTGCCGCGCCGGGATGAGTAACCATGCCCGGAGCCTTATTAACGGCAATGAGATCATCGTCTTCGTAGATGATATCCAGCGGCAATTCTACCGGCCTTAATTCAAAAGGAGCTTTTGGGGGGATATTGAAACTGATACGGTCACCCTCATAGACCTTTTGTGACTTCCTGAGCGAGTCATCATCACGCCAAACCAGGCCTTTCTCAAAAAGTTTTTGAATCTGGCTACGGGAGAAATCATTCTTGTAGTTATGAACGGCTTTATCGGCCCTTTCATGATCGAAACGGGCATCAACCTCGAAGACGTATTCTTCAACGTCCTGCATTGTCATTGATTTGAGAGTTGCCGCCTTTTTGTGTGACTAACCGGTCCAATTCCTGAAGTTGCCCAGCTTTCCATTCCTGATCCGTATGAGAGAAAGCAAAGCCAGTTCGTGCGACCTGTGCAAGATCCGTATGTGAGAAACCCAGGTTGGCGACAAGATTTGAATATTCGTCATACAAGGTATTACCAAATGCAATAGGATCATCCGTGCTGACTGTGCATTGCACACCCTGCTGTATCAAATATTTGATGGGGTGTTGGTTGTAATCAGGAATCACCTTGAGCTTTACATTGCTGATAGGGCATAAATCCAACCTAATCCCTTTTTCGGCAAGATGCGTTACCAAAGCAGGATCTTCAACGGCCCTGAGACCATGTTCTATACAGGTGACTTTTAATTCATCCAAAACCCATTTCATAAATCCGGGCCCATCGAATTCTCCAGCATGTGCTTTAGTCAGCTTTCCATTGGCCCGTGTCTTTTCCCAAAGTCGAGCGGCCCATGAATCAACGGGAACTGTTTCCAGACCGTGCAGATCGAGTCCATCAAGGGCCTCCCAGTTAACGGAGTCCTCCAACCATTCCTGTGTCTGTTCATTATAACCATCGTGATGGATACCAAGGAATATTCTCAGTTCCAACCCTTCCGGTTTGGCGGCTTTAAGAGCCTCCGCGCAGGCTTTCATGTCGACACCGAGAAATTCCCCCACCCCGCTGGCAATACTTGTTTCGAGATAGCGAACATTTTGCTCATGCATTAACCTGGCAAAGACCGACTTGGCATTCTCATAATAGCGCTCCGGGCTGTTGTGCCAAGCCAAAGCGTGATCGAGTAAGAGCTTCTCAAAGGATAGAAAATCCGGAAAACGGAAATCCTTATCCCATGAAGCGGGTGGCTGTTTGAATCTGTCGGGCTCAAGCGAGCGAATCCAATCGAAATCTACAGTCGCCTCAAAGTGGAGGTGGTTTTCGGTTTTGGGCAGAGCACGGATAAAAGATTCGGTCTCAGCAGCTACAGGGAAGGTCATGAAGCGAGCAGGTATTGCGGATTGAGTTTCTGCAAATTCTTTGGAATAAAAAGACCATCCTTTCTAATAAGTTTGCCATCAAACCAAATCTCGCCACCCCCGTATTCCGGCCTCTGGATACAAACAATATCCCAATGGACCTGTGAGCGGTTGCCATTGTCAGCGACACCCTCATAGGCTTGTCCGGGAGTGAAGTGGAAAGAGCCTGAGATTTTTTCATCAAAGAGAGTATCGCGCATGGGTTCTTTGATGTAGGGATTCACACCGAGCGCGAACTCGCCGATGTAGCGAGAGCCTTTGTCAGAATCCAGTATTTTGTTGATTTTCTCATCCATTCCGGGGCAATTCGCTTCAACAATCCTGCCTTTAACAAATTTCAGGTGAATACGGTCAAAGGCATCTCCCTGATAGACGGCCGGGACGTTGTAGGTCACCTCGCCTTCCACACTGTTCTTGACCGGAGCGGAAAACACCTCTCCGTCCGGGATGTTATGCATTCCGCAGGAGATAATAGACTCCAATCCCTTGAGTGAAAACCTGAGGTCTGTTCCCGGTCCCTTGATATGGACCTGATCGGTCGCATCCATTAACTTTTTCAAGATGCGCTGTCCTGGCTGCAGTTTTGAATAATCGAGTGTGCAGACACGAAAATAGTAGTCTTCAAAAGCTTCAGAACTCATGCATGCAAGTTGAGCCATGGCAGGATGCGGCCAACGTAAAACCACCCATCGGGTTTTATTGATGCGCCATTGTGTCCACGGACGTAAGCGCCTCAGGTAATTACGCATTTTCTCCTGAGGAACATCGGATGACTCAAAAATATTATGTGAACCCCTCAAGGCAATATATGCCTGCATACTCTTAATCTGCTGAAGGCGCTGTTTATTCATGAGGTCCAGCTGTTCATCTGAGGCATTAAGCATGATGTCACGCATTACCCGGGCACGATTAATTTCAACGAAAGGGTTGGCTCCGCGTTCCTTCGCCATGCGGACCAATGCGACGATAATGTCATCCGGGACATCATAGGCATCAATCATTACATTCTCACCAGCTTTCAAGTCGGTAGAGTAATGCGTCAAGAGTCGGGCTAAATCAAAATAACGTGAATCCATATAAAAAGTACTAGAAAAGAGGTCTAGACAGACTGCAAACAGTAATAGCAATTAACGGCCACGCCGGATCTCAGAACCATGGAAACGAATACGGAACCTGTAGACACGGTGCTCCTTGCAGGTAATATCACCTGTCTGCATGTCGATCTTCTGGGGATGATTTTCTTTCCAGATATTAATTGAAGCATGATATCCGCGTTCACTGAAAATATCGATAGCCATAGCCAGAGCCAACGGATCATTAAATACCGGGTTCTCCGAGTTAAAGTAAGCTTCCCCAGAGATGGCATGCTTGATAACCACCGGCATCATCTTTTCCTGTATAATTGCAATCACCTGACTGAAGAGCTCATGATGATGTTCTGCATATTCGTTCAAGCGGCGGACCAGCTCCTGCCTTGCGTGCAGAATAATGTCAGTAGCAATGGCAATGCCCGAGAGAAGATCGTTCGTCTCCTGCTCAAGCTCAAGAGTACTCTGATATTTCAGTTCATCAAGTATACGATCCTGAACTTTTTCGATGCTGTCCTGGGCATTGATAAAGTGATAATAAAACACTTCCCTCAGGCTGGCCAACGCGGGATAAGTCACCTCTTTAAAGGTCCGGTAGCGATTGCGTGCGGACTCCGGGTCGAGGTCTGTTTTGCGGACGTCGTCCAGCGTACTATCACGTTCTTCGGCAGGAATGTCCTGACGGAGTGAAACGCGATGTTTTCTGCCACGGTGTAACTGTCGGTGGACGCTGATCGTTTCGTCGACATACAAGACAACGATATGGAAAATGGGTCTGGGGAAACGTGACTCGTGAAGGGTACCGTAGAAATTCCGTCGCAACTCATCCAATCTGTTATAAAAGAGCTTCAGACACTCAACCTGAACCTTGGTCCTGGGAAAGCCATCGACGACGACACCGGACAAGTTTCTGGGATCAAGGAGCCTACGGAAGAGCAAAGCGGTGACCTCCCTGTCACCGACCATCATACCAGCATCCTTCAAGCGTTTAGCTTCATGACTGGTGAGGAGTTGGCTGATAACGATAGGCGGGGCTGTGAGCCCCTTGTATTGCATAATAAAGCGCGTCTGGGTGCCTTTACCGGCACCGGGGGCACCGTTGAGCCAGAATATTTCCCTTGGGAAACTGAGATTTTCTAGGCCAAACTCCGATTCCAAATCGTGCCAAACACTGCTGAAAATCAGCTGCGCATCTTTGATTTCAAGGTCCTGTGGGCGCCTGAAATTTTCACGTTCTATTTTTTCGGTGACGGGATCCATGAATCGAAGTAACGAAACAAAAATTTACATTGGTTTACAAGGATAAGGGAGCGTCAAGCCAATCCTTTTGATCTGAAAGGTGAGCGAGATGAACGAATATCCTGCGGCTGAAAGCAAATCCTGGAAACTGCCTCCTCGAAATCCTTCACACCACTGAGAATCTCAATTTCCACTCTTAAATAATATAGAGGAAGGGATGAAGGAACATCAGGGCTGATGCGAACAGCATCTTTTTCGGTAGTGATGATCCATTGAGCACCGCTTGCTACAGATGAATCGGTAATTTTTTTCAGTTCTTCAGGACTAAACCAGTGATGATCAATAAACCATCGACTGAAGGTTATTTCAGCTCCCAGGTCATTGAGGAACTGCTCAAAGCTTTCCGGAGTAGCGATCCCGCAAAATGCAGCAACTTTTTGCCCTTTCAAATCAACCAGCTCGCGTTTTTCCTTTCCGTCGAGGGACATGAGATACTTGGGCTGGTGGGTACATTCAATCAAGTCGGTACCAGGCCTTTTTTGCTGAATCAGCGATTCCAGAGCAGGATTGGCAACACCATTGGACTTAGTCAGAAAGACGTAGGAAGCCCGGCGCATATGATCCACAGGCTCTCTGAGGATGCCCCGCGGGAGTAGACTTCCATTACCGAAGGGATTCGATTTATCAACCATGAGAAGCTGCAAGTGGTCCTTCAACTTGAAATACTGGAAACCGTCATCGAGGATCAGGGTATCGCAGGCAAATTGTCTGATTGCATACATGCCAGCCTTAACTCTATCTTTATCAACAAGTACCATTACACCAGGGAGATTTCTGGCCAACATGTATGGTTCGTCACCGGCTTCATTTACACTGAGCCGTATGTTCTCTCCATCGCTGACAATTTTCGGGGGATCGGGTTCTTTATGTGTAAGCGCACGCCACCATTTACGATAAAACGGCTCTTTCCTGCTTTTATATCCCCGACTCAAGATGGCTACACGCCTTCCGCGTTCGTGCAGGCTACGGGCGAGTTTCTCAACCACGGGAGTTTTACCAGTCCCGCCGACGGTCAGATTCCCAACCACTATGACCTGGCAACCGAGATGACTGTCATGTAGTATCCTTTTACTGTAAAGGTAATTACGTGCTTTAACAATTACTGTGAAGATCCATGAGAGAAACCGCAGAAAGCCACCATAGATGCGAGCACCGCGATCTACCCTACGCTCATAAATAACATCTATAGTGAATTCTTCAAACTGCTGGCCTGCCCTTTGAAGGCGATGTGAGAAGCTCTCAGACATTGATTCCAGGGTTCCCTGAGGGCGAATAGAGTAAATGTATGAGTGACATTATAAAACTTATGAGCAGTTGACGATATAGTGATGTGCGGCAATGTAAAAGCACTTCACTGGCCTGACTAACTAAAACTCCATTGTTGACGCCTGCATTTCGGAGCATTTTCTCAGTCCTTTTTGGAAGCAATCAATGCAAATAATATTACTCAAGTCCAAAATCCTGCGAGCAGAAGTAACCGGTGCGCATCTCGATTATGAAGGCAGCCTAGGTCTAGACCGAGAATTAATGGATCGTGTCGGTATCGTACCCTATGAAAAGCTGCTCGTAGGCAACTTAAACAATGGAGCTCGTTTTGAGACATACGCAATAGCCCAACCAGAAGGGTCTAAAGCAGTCGTTTTGAATGGAGCTGCCGCACGTCTCGGAATAGCCGGGGACTTACTAGTGATCATGTCCTTTACGAGTATTACGGAAGAAGAAGCAGAAAACTGGAAACCCAAAACGATTGTACTCTCGGAGCGGAACGAGAACATCGTGAGAACCATAAATTGTTAAAATGAAGATCGAAACATTGCCAGACGATATTAAACTCTACATTCCGGGGCCGGTTGAAGTATCGGATTCAACTTATAAGGCGATTGCTACGCCCATGATCGGTCACCGTGGCAGTGACTTTGTGAAACTATACGAAGCGGTTCAGCCTAGTCTTCAGAAGTTGTTTTCTACCGAGGACCCCGTCTACCTGTCTACCAGCAGTGCGTGGGGAGTCATGGAAGGGTCCATCCGCAACCTGGTGCAGAAGAAAGTATTGAACTGCATGTGCGGCGCATTCAGTGACAAGTGGCATGATGTCTCAAAACGTTGTGGCAAGGAAGCGGGCGCCCTTCAGGTTGAGTGGGGACAGCCGATAGATCCGGAAGCATTGCGCAAGGAGCTGTCCACAGGAGAGTACGACTGTGTAACATTTTGCCATAATGAAACTTCGACTGGAGTGATGAATGACCTGCCAGCGATGATGGAAGTGATTCGTGAATTTCCCGAGGTAATATCCGTTGTCGACACGGTCAGCTCATTTTCCGTGTTACCGATTGAAAAAGACAACTTGGGTATTGATGTAATGTTAACGGGTTCACAGAAAGCCCTGGCACTTCCACCGGGACTAAGCCTGATCAGTGTATCCAAACGGGCACTGGACCGAGCATCCAAATTACCGGACCGGGGCTATTATTTCGATTTTCACGAATTCCAGAAGAACCACGAGAAAGGGATGACACCAAGTACACCGGTGATTCCATTAATATTCGCCCTTAAAGCAAAAATCGAGGAGATATTCGTGGAAGGTGTGGACGCACGCTATGCCCGTCACGAGCAACTCAACCAGATGGTTCACGGCTGGGTGGAAAAGCAAGGTTTTGAGCTATTCCCACCCAAATCACATGCTTCAAAAAGTTTGACCTGTGTGTCCAACAACCGGGAAGTTGATATCATCAGCATCAACAAAGAGTTACAACAGCGCTATCACAAAACAATTAATACGGGCTACGGAAAAATCAAGGAAGTCACTTTCCGCATCTCCAATATGGGTGACGAAACAGTTGAAACTATTTCGGAACTCCTCGATAACCTGGACACTCTGATGGCAGAAATTGCCTGAGTGAATTCCTAATCCCCCAAATTGCGGGGGCTCATCATATATGAAAAGCCTGATTATAGCAGAGAAGCCCAGTGTGGCGCGCGACATAGCATCCGCGCTTGGGGGTATTAAGAAAAAAGACGATTACCTGGAGGGAGAGGAGTACGTAATAACTTCAGCCGTGGGGCATCTGGTAGAATTGTTCATGCCAGAGGATATCGATAAAAAACTGAGTTACTGGAGGATGGAAC
>CAYQCG010000054.1:0-8688 GCA_964415925.1 uncultured Puniceicoccaceae bacterium
CTTTGACTGAGAGGAAGCCCCGGTCCGAAAGACAACCCTCCGGGCTGAATTCGTTATCCCCATGTTTGAAATAGAATGAACTGACAAGCGGGATGATACGGGAAGCGGTTTCCCAAGTGTCATAGAGAAGTGAAACGTTGAGGTCCGGATATTTGTGCGCGAGCTTTTCCTGGAAATAGTTGCGATCCAGAGACGGATTGTAAGCCAAGCGGCCCCAGGAGAGAAATTGATACCAGTGTTTATCCAGTTCCAGACGGTGTCCTTGATCAGTTGGTTTCAAGCCTTGATTATCCTTACCCCAGAGGTAGCCATCCGAACCGATAAGGATTCCGGCAGTTTTCCCTAACGGTAATTGTTTGAGGATCCCGCGGATGTGCATTGGATCACCCCAGCGGTGCAGAAAGAGGTCGTCGTTGCGTAATTCCATCCATGCATTGAGACGACTCTCACCCAACTCGTCTTCATGCCAGAGCGAGAACCATGGCTGACGTTCGCTGGCAAATACGCGGGTGCTGACAGGCTTGATACTCGTATCCAGAGGGCCTGAAAAATCATCAAACGCTTTCTCGATTTCTTGAAAGCTGGTCCAGTGCCTGCGGAAAATGAAACGGATATCACGACCCGGCTGTTCTCTCATTGCGTCCATTACACCTTGACCGTAGGTATCCCAGATCCATGCAGCGTTATCCGGTGCTTCGGGATCGAGGTTTTCTCCGGCGGTCACGCCGATACCGGAGACTTGGGGATAGGTGAGGAGAAACTGCTTCACACATTCACGCAGGTATTTACGGGTTAGCGGGCTGTCGCGATCGGCGGTGAGATTGAATTTACCGGCGGCACCATAAAGGAATAGGTTCCAGTGGAAGAGGTAGATCTCGATACCACGGTCACGGGCGTAATTAAAAACACGTGTCCAGTGATTGATTTTGTCGTCTATGGACATGTTGTAGATGACGTGGGTTTTTGAGGGGTCGAGAAGGTTAACATGCCGGAAGGTCTTGTCCGTCTGGGCAGTGACCGGAAAGGCAGGAACGGTGACATTGGGAAGTGCAATGTCCGGATAGGCCTTGAGCTGAATCAGGTTAGGGTAAGGATGGGTTGTCCAGAGGGTCAGGACGTTGAAGCGGTGTTTTGCGAGTGTATCGAGGTATTTTCTCCAGTAATCAAAATCCCATACGTCCCTGATATTTTCCTGAGAGGCAGTGCCGGTGTCATCATAGCTGGGGGTGCGGGCATCCAGCGGGAGGTTGTATTTAATCCCACGACGTTTAATGACCGGCTCCTGAAATACCGGTTTGACTGCGGTGATAGATTTTTTCAAGTCGAGGATCTCAGCCACTTCCATGGCTCCGTACATGGCGCCATTGGCATCCCCCCCTTGTATAACGATGTTTGCCGAGGCATCCTGGTAGATGCGGAATGCCTGAGGCGGGATATCCTGGTTGCCAATGGTAATGGAGATGGAGCGTAATGCCTGGCCTTGATTCCTCAGTCCGTAACCGTTTTCGAGCAAAGCGGATTCCAGTATTTCGCCGGCAAACGCGACCTGGGGGATGGCCGGATCGTAGATCAGCTTGATATTGGTTAGCCCAAGCAAAAGGGACTGTGCGTAAAAGGCACAGCATGGGATAAATGCCCGGATTATGAGTCGGTTGAGCATGACCTGATAGAATCCAATGGTTTCAGCACCTTTAACGGCTCAAAACTTATGAAGGAAAGCAATTTATCAAAGGGATTTTCGGGGCCTGATACTATAACTGGCCGGACTTCTCAAAATACTTTTGGAGAACAAGAAGCGAGATCAGGTCTTCCAGTTTGGGATTGTTAAACTGATTAATGTAACGATGGGCATTATCGATAATGCTTTGAGCTTCATCCGTTTTCTCGGCATAGTAATTGATTTTATCTTCCAGATCCTCGTAGTCGTCTCGAACGCAGACGTAATGCTTATCCGGGATGAGCCGGCCCTCCATGAACCAGGTTTCAAACTTTGGCTTCCGCATGAAGCAGAGGGAATTGGAGGACATGATCCATTTGAGGTTGGTTGCGACATCGTTACCCTCAATGCTGAAAATAAACTTAGATTTCAACTGGTCAGCGATAGCCATGTAGGGCTTTTGCCATGGCACATCCTGAGATGGACGGTCTGTCTGGCCTACATCGCAAAGTGAAAGGTTGTAGCATTTCCTGACAAATTCCTGCCGATGCGGCTGATAAGCGGCACCGCGCCAAACGAGCTTCGGTATCTTGTTTTCAAAGGCAAGGGTGTCATTGATGAAATTGAAGTGCCTGACTTTTTCCAGATTGAGTAAAACGGCATTCGCATTGTCTCCTTCAATGGGTCTGCTTTTCAACAAGGTTGGCTTATCGGGAGTGTAGTTGATATCACCAAACAGGTAGTCAAACTTCAACTGTCGAGCGAAGAAGCGAAGGTATTCGTAGAGGTCAAAAAAGTAGACCTTCTTCCGCTCCCTGCGAAATTCCGATATCGTGGAGGCGTTGCGGGAGACACTGAAAGAATCGGTCAGTTTATTGTAGTAATTCAGCCTCTCCTGCAGAGTCTCCTGATCGAAATGCGCAACCTGCCGCAGGCGATATTCCAGTTTTGGGCGGGTGAGCCAACCGGCTTCGAGAAAACGCAGCAGATTCCTGCTGTAATAGAGGAACTTGATGTTTTTATTCTTATATTTCAAGGGCATCCAGTTTCAACGGATCTAACCGTTTTGCATTTGCTGATTATAGAGCCTCTGGTAGAGCCCGGAATTTTCTATCAGTTCGATGTGCGTGCCTTGTCCTACAATTTTTCCCTTGTCAAAGACAAGGATGGTATCTGCGAGTTGCAGCGTGCTGAATCGGTGGGCGATAATAAAAACAGTTTTACCGGAGAGGAGGAGCTGCAAAGCATCCTGGATTTTCTTTTCGCTTTCACTGTCAAGAGCACTGGTTGCCTCGTCAAGGATAAGAATGGGCGCGTCCTTGAGAAAGGCCCGGGCGAGGGCGAGACGCTGTTTCTGGCCACCGGAGAGGCGTACGGCATCCTCGCCAACAACCGTATCGTAACCGCTTTCCAACGCTTCAATGAAATCCGAGGCATGCGCATTCCGGGCAGCTTGTCGTATTGACTGTTCGCTTGCGTCCGGCCTGGCCAGGGCGATGTTTTCGGCAATAGTGGTATTAAACAGGACGGGTTTCTGGGGAACGATAGCAATATTCTCGCGCAATACCTGGAGGGACAGGTCTCGAATATCTGTCCCATCAATCTGGATACTACCCGACTGCGGATCATAAAACCGGGGCAATAGCTTGGCAAAAGTCGACTTGCCTGCTCCGCTGGGTCCAACGAGTGCACAGACGGTTCCCTGCGCGATGTTGAGATTGATACCATCAAGGACAGGAAGTTTGTCATAGGCAAACCGCACGTCATCATATTTGACATGGCCGTCGAGTTTCCTGATTAAAGCGGGGTTTACGGGTTCCTTCAGGGTGTTCGGCTCCTGCATGACCTGTTCGATCCGGTCGAGGGCACCGCGTGTGCGCTGTAATTCACCGTAAAGCCGGATCATGCGTTTGAGCGGATCTAGGCAGTAGTATAAGCCTGTTCCTGTAGCGAGAAAGATGGAAACGGAGATACCTCTTTGGTAGGAGAAGTAAAAGCCAATTGAGATAATAGTGGCGCCGATCAACTCCATCATAGGCTGGCTGAGGCGCTCATATTTAACAACTTTCATTTGCAGGAAAAGGTAGCGTTGCAGCCGTTTTGCGAGACTTGCACTTTGTCTTTTCTGCAGGTTGTAGGCGCGCACTTCATGCACCGCCTGCAGGTTTTCGCTCATTTGCTGGGTAATTTCAGAGAGCGTTTCCTGGGCCTGACGTCCACGCTTTTTCAGTTTCAAACCGATTATTTTTACCGGAAGGGCGACGAACGGGAGGATGGAAAAGAAGAGCAGGACAAAGAGGCTCTCCTGTTTTACGGTGGCAAAGTAAATGAGGATGCCAAGGCCGCCCATAAACTGGACCGGATGCCTGACGAGTTCCTGAGCGAGCTTGAGCAGTGTAGACTGGAGGAGTGTGGTATCCGAGATCATACGTGAGAGCATGTCGCCGGAGCTTTCACGCTCGAAGTAGGCGAGGGGGAGTTCCTGAAGCTTGTCAAAAAGGTCCTGCCTGAGACCCTGAAGGATCTGCATACCGCAAAAGCTCAGGAGGTAATGATTGAAATAGCCTCCAAGGCCGGAGATGAGAAAGACTACGGGCAAAAGAAAGGCTGCGGCTAAAGGAGACATGGGTTGCGCAGTAAAGGGCCAGGTGGCAGCGCCTTCCTCAAAGAAGGCAGTGAAGACTTTATCGACGAAAAACGGCACACCGAAACCACTGGCAACACCGTAGAGAATGCCGCAGAAAACTCCTACCAGGAGGACGATATAATGGCCCCGGAGGTATTTTATATATTGGAAATACTTAATCATCTATCGGGAATGGCCGAGTGGGGCTGCAAGTTCTTTTTCGACAGCCTTCATCACCTTTTCAGGCTTGAGCTCGTGCATGGATTGGCCGCCAAAATCAGGGCAACCATCGGGTTGGAGGATCGATACGGGTGCGTCATAGACAGGACCCGTTCGCAATGGATTGGTCGGGCCAAAAAGGGCGACTACGGGGACGCCTATGGCATTCGCCAGATGCATCCCTCCGGTATCATTACAGATGACCAGCCGGCAGCGGTTAAGGTATTGGGCAAAATCAAGGAGGTTTGTTTTCCCTGCCTGGTCAATGACTCTTTGTTGATCAAAACCATGTTGTACGCTTCTGGTAATGGCACTGTCAGCTGCGGTACCGAAAAGCTGGATGGTAACATCCGGATCCTGATAGAGGATTTTTTCTATGAGTGCGCGCCAATGTTCGACCGGCCATCGTTTTTCAGGCGAATTTTCAGTCCCGCAGATCAGCCCGATACTGGTCACGTTATCTGCGCCGAGATTGAGCGGCGAGCTGTCGGGTTCAGCATGCAACCCGAAGTGTTGAAGGAAATATTCCCAGACATTCATTTGGTGAATCTTTGATTCATCCAGGTTTTCCGGTAAATTCCAGTGATGCGAAAGGAGAGGACGATTCTTTCCCGGACGGAGCATACCTGCGCGAAACGGACACCGCGTCAGCCATGCTTCGATGTCGCCCCTGAAAGAATTGGTAAGGAGGATGTATGTATCGGGGAATTCACCTTTCAGACGGCTGAAAAAGGGAAAATAACCCAAGCCTTTGGGCGGTAATTTGATGATCCGGTCGGCAAGATCCAGTGTTTCCAGCAAGCTGTGGAACCTGGCTTGGGTGAGGAAGGTGATTTCTGCGTCAGGCCGACTGGCACGTAATGCCTTGATCAGAGGTATGGCCATGATGACATCACCAAGCCAGTTGGGCAGACGTATCCAGATACGATGCTTCTGAGGAAGTGAGTCAAGTCCGCGAATATTCAAGTCCTGATTCAAAAAGTTCTTTTTATGTTGAATACGAAGCCTTTTTGTTGGCTCTTGCTGGGTTTTCCAGCGGCGGTGTCACCTCATCCAGTTTTGGCAGTTTTCGTCACTTTGTTCCAGGTGGTTTTCCAGCCATTGATGACTGGCAATGGTAGTATCCACTGCATTTACGGGTGCTTCCAGCGGCTCAAAATGGATGTTGGCCTGCCAGAAACCGGTGCGTTCTGGCCACATCATGGCAATTTGGGCATTCTCCTTTTTAGCCAAAGCACCTCCGATATCAGAAGCAGAGCAAATGCGTCCAAACATGGTGACCAGTGCACCGGATTCTCCTGTATTCTGGTCAAAGAGCAGTCCCAGCCATCCGCCTTTGGCAAGATGCCTGCGCGACTTTATCAAGCCCTCCCTTCGGGAAAACATCTTTATGTTGAAGCGTTCGCGGCTGGCCTGAACGTAGGCGTCCACGGCTGCCGGTTTAAGCGGACGGAAGAGGGACGCGGAGGGAGGAAGCGAGGGCTCCAGCCACTGGATCATGGTCAGGCACTCGGAGAGGCTGAGGTGGGGTATCAGGGTAATGACGGGGATATCCGCCCATGCCTGCATGTTCTTGTGGGTTCTTTCCGGCATAATGAAACGCCGGCGGATATCCTTGTCAGACCAATAGGGTATGACGAGCGGCAGGAGGGACCACTCAACGAGTCGGTGGACACTTTCCCGGCCGATTCTGCCGCGCCATTTTCCTGATTTTTCCGGAAAGGCATGATGAAGATTGGAGTGGGTATGGTAGCGGCGTCCCAGAATCCAGTAGATAAGATGTCCGATACAGAGGCAGAAAAATCTGCACACATCCTGCGGGATGTGTGCGAGGACAAAGCCCAAACTTTTGAGAAAAAATACCAGCACCGGAAAAGTCTCGTCAGAAATTCATCAAAACATCAATTATCCCTTTGAATCCTGCCGATCGGCAACTTCATTTTCATGGTCGATTATCTCATCATCAAGCCCTCTTCATTAGGTGATATCATACATGGCCTGCTGGTTGCACAGTCTTTAAAGGAACAACAACCCGGGGCCCGGATCGGTTGGGTCGTCCGCGAGATATTTTCCCCATTAGTGGAAATCTGTCCGGTAGTGGATGAGGTGATCCTGTTTCGCCGTCGTGAGGCGATGAGAGGATTTCCTAAGACACTGAGGGAAATCCGTAAACGGCACTACAACGTTCTTCTGGATATGCAGGGACTGGCCAGGACCGGAATCATGACCCTGGCGGCAAATGCGGATTTAAAAATAGGCCGCAGTGATGCACGCGAGGCATCCGGTATAAGCTATCATAAAAGAATTCTTTTACCGGCCACGGGTATGGACTCACATGCAGTGGATATTTTATTGCAGTTTCTGCCTGCCTTGAATCTGAAAGCGGTCCTGTCCGAACAACCTCTACCTTTCAGAAAGATTGATTTGCCAGAGGATTTGAAGGCAGTAGAGGCGGCGCATCCGATCGTGCTTTTTCCGGAAACACGAAGGGAGGAAAAAGCTTGGCCATACTTTGCATCACTCACCCGTTTGCTACATCAGTTACTGCCCGAAGTCCTGGTCGTTTGGGCGAGTGTGGAAGCCTTGCCGGATCCGGAAGGAGTGGACCTGGCACGTTTCCGCAATTTAACCGGGCGGACCAGTCTGGATCATCTGGCAATGTTAATTCAGTCGGCATCTCTGGTTGTGGCTAATGACAGCGGACCGATGCATTTGGCGGCAGCCCTGCACCGTCCAGTAATGGGTATTTTCGGGCCAACGGACCCACAACGATTCGGTCCATATCCCTTGCACGAAAAGAAAAACTGTGTGATCAGGGCGCCTGATGAAGCTTTGGATCGCTTGACAGCCGAGGCGGTTTTACAAACCATGCAAGAGCAAGTTCTTATAACTCGTGCAGAGGGTTGGCCTGGGTAGCCCAGACTTGCGAATGACCAGAATGAAGGAGTACGGAGACAGCTATCACTCGCCCCCACGCAAGGTTGGATATCTGTCGCACAAGTTCCCGACATTCGTTTTCTACACTCGCTTCAGTGCAATCATCTTTTGTGCATATTTAAAGTGCGTATTTGGCAGTTATAGCAGGAAAGGCTGGTATTACAGCAGCAGGGATATCCGCAGGGCTTTGGAACAAGTAGGAGGTGTGTTTATCATCGAGAATATCGAGGCAGTTGAGCGTGCCAACGGACCGGCTGTGATTGTTGCCAATCATATGAGCACACTGGAGACCGTAGTTTTGCCGCATATCTTGCTAGCAGCCAGACCATTGGCGATAGTGGCCAAGAAAAGCCTTGGCGAATACCCGATATTTGGCCGGGTACTCAGCTCAGTGGAGTCAATTTTCGTGGGCAGGAAAAGTCCCCGCGAGGACTTGCGCGTGATGCTGGAAGAGGGAAGCCGGCAACTTCAGGAAGGGCGGAATTTTCTGGTATTTCCCCAGACCACGCGGAGTCAGAAATTCCATCCGGAGACATTCAACAGTATTGGTGTTAAGCTGGCCCGCCGGAATAATGTGCCTGTGATCCCTCTTGCATTGACAACCGATATCTGGAGCAATGGACGAATCCTCAAGGATATTGGTCCTATAGACACGACCCGGCCTGCTCATTTTGCCTTTGGTGAGCCGATGTTAATAACAGGGAACGGCAAAGAACAGCATCAGGCCTGTGTGGATTTTATTCAGGGAAAGCTCAATGAATGGCAAGCGAGTGCTCCAACAATAGATGTTGTCGCCAATGTGTCTTGACGCAGCGGGATGTCGGATAATGATACGCAACCTTTGCCATGATCGACCTCAAGCTCTTACGTGAACAGCCGGATACCCTGAAGGAAGCGATCCGGAAAAAGAAAATCGTCTGTGATATCGATGCCATTCTGGAAATGGACGGTCGTCGACGCAGTGTGATTTCGAAATTCGAGCAGGCTAGGGCTGCGCAGAAAGCTGCGAATGCGGAAATGGCAAAAATGCCCAAGGGCACGCCTGAATTCCAGGAAAAGGTCAAACAGATGCGGAGTATTGCCCAGGAGGTAAAAGACTTGCAGGTTGAGCAGGACGCGGTTGAGCAGGAATGGAAACAGGCGGTCCTGACAATTCCCAATATGCCGGATGATGATGTTCCGGAAGGAGATAGCGACGATGACAATGTCATCCTTTCAACTACAGGCGATATCACTGCAGTATCAGCTC
>CAYQCG010000055.1:0-6599 GCA_964415925.1 uncultured Puniceicoccaceae bacterium
TTATGAAATGGGATCGCCGGAAGATGCGCCCGGCCGCCAGGCCAATGAAAACCAGGTACCCGTCCGCCTCTACCGACCCTTTTACATCGGCGTCTACGAGGTAACAAACCGTCAACTGCGCGAATTCCAGCCTTCCCATGACAGTGGTGTTGTCTTTTCCTTTTCCCTCGATGCAGGCGATCATCCGGCCGTCAACGTCAATTGGGACACGGCCGTGCGTTTCTGCAACTGGTTGAGTGAGCGTGAGAATCTCCCACCCGCCTACACAAAAAATGCTGCAGGAGACTGGGAACCCGTGTTGCCATGGCCACCGAGTTACCGATTGCCAACCGAGGCAGAGTGGGAATACATCGCACGCTCCGACGGCAGCCGTCCGACCCGTGTGCTTGCCTGGGGTAATGTCTTTCCGCCGGACAGCGATACTGCCAACCTCGCAGACAATAAGGCATCAACGATTGTCCAGCAGGTTATCAGTGACTACAGGGATGGCTACGGCGCTTCGGCACCTGTCGGCTCCTACGAACCAAACCCCCTCGGCATCCATGATCTTGGCGGGAATGTAGCCGAATGGTGCCATGATTACTACGTTCCTATTATCGAAGAGAAGATACCCCCTCCGGTCGACCCGATTGGCCCTGAACAAGGAACACACAGGGTCGTTCGCGGGTCTTCATGGAGAAGTGATACCCTGACAGATGTTCGTGTCACCACACGACGTTTTGCGAACGCCAAGGAAGACGACATCGGTTTCCGTATTGTAAAGCCCGTAGAACTTGAATAGCCTATCAAAATGAAATTTTCGTTACAGTTCCGAAAGTTCCCACTCCCTATTATGGCCGGTGCTTTCGTTTTGCTTCTGATTCCCGCCATTTCCGCGCAGGAGTCTGCCGAAGCGACTCAAGGTGAAGGCTCATCCAATCAAGTAAATGAGCGCGCAACGGGTAATTTCGACGGGAGCGACCGTGAGATTACGCAAGGAGCACCGACCCAAGCAAAACAGGGAGAAAACGGCCGTCCCGTATCACCTGAAGACGTTCCGGGAGTGCGTGCTCCTAAAGAGACCTCCACCCAGGATCAACAGTTGGGAAAACAACCGGAAGGACAAGACCAGCAAAGTGGCGGCGCACAGTCCGTCATGGACGAGGTTCGTCAAGAAGCTCTTCAAATTTCTGAAAGCAACGACAGCGGGAGTGGCACGTCATTGAAGTATCCGGAGGATTTCCCCGCCAACATATAACCCGAATTATTCGTGTCTATCAATTTACATAGACTCCCTTTGAAACGGCTGATCATTTTATTAGCCGCTTTTACGGTTACCTTGAACCAACTGGTTGCCACCTCACAACTTTATGCACCTGAAGCTCTTGACGACTTCCTGAAATTAAGCCGTGAAGACCTGGAAGAGCGCTGGAAGCCCATTGAATTGATCGATGGTTACTACCCCACTTACGAGGGTTATTACGTGACTTATCATCACCAGAATCTTACCCTTTACTTTGGTCCGATGCAGGAGCAGCAGAGGATGGTCGAATTCCATGCCCGCTTGCTTCAGATCAGACAGGAACTTATTGCCGCCGACCCAAAATTTGCGGCCAGTCAGGTAGGCTGGTTCAAACTTGATTACGGAGGTCTCGACAGCGATGAGACCGTAGAACTGAGTGGAGGCGGTGCACCACCACCTGCCGTGGAGGGAGTCCTTACACCGGGAAACAATCCCTATGAGCAAGGAGAGGGAACTGGCCAGGGTGAAAGTGAAGAAGGCGGTGAAGGCTCGATGCCCGGAGAAGAACAAGGGGCAGGCGGTCAGCAGCCGGGTGAAGCTGCAGTGCCACCCGGACAATCCGGTCAACCCGGAGAAGGACAAGGACAGCAACCGGGCGAGCAAGGCCAGGACGGTCAAGAACCCGGTCAGCAGGGTGAGCAAGGGCAACAGGGACAACAGGGA
The DNA here is from genome assembly GCA_964415925.1 of uncultured Puniceicoccaceae bacterium. Lineage (GTDB taxonomy): Bacteria > Verrucomicrobiota > Verrucomicrobiia > Opitutales > Oceanipulchritudinaceae > CAYQCG01. The sequence goes on from CAYQCG010000055.1 coordinate 1,946, forward strand.
CAGGCTGCTTCTCCCCAGAGTCAAAGTGGTTCTCAAGGCCAACAGGGTGAGCAAGACCAGCAGGGACAACAGAACAGTTCAAGTTCTTCCCCTCCTCCATCTGCACCGGGTCAGGCACCCACACCCGGACAGCAATCGGGCAGTAGCCCAATGGGTGTATTAGGAGATATTTTAGGTGGATTAGGATCGATTCCCGGAATGAGTGGAGGATCCAGCCCTACAGCAGGCAGTCAGGGTAGCCCCGGCCAGCAAGGTCCCAATCCAGGAAGCAGCTCCGGAGCGGGTACTCCTGGCTCCAATGCCGGTGGTCAAGGCAATCAGGGAAATACTGCTGGTGGCAGTGGTCAGACCGGAAGCACCCCCGGCGGTGCAGGAGAAGTTGGAACTTCCCAGGGCGCTGGCCAAACAGGAGACACGGCAGGTGCCCAGGGAGCTGACGGTTCCACCACCGGAGGAGCCGGTGATTCCGGCAGCCAGGCCGGGAGTAGAGGATCCGAGTCAGGTGACATGGCCGGTGGAAGCCAAGCGGGTAATCAATCCGGTGGCAGTCAGGCTGGCAATCAGACCGGAGGCAATCAGACAGGCGCCCAAACCGCAGGCAGCCAGGCCGGTAACCAGACTGGCAGTGAAAACGGTGGCACTGATCAGGGCACTAGTGGAACGAGTCCGGGAGACATGGCCCAGGGCGCACAGGGAAACACCGAGGGTGGTAGCAGCAATGCCGGTAACAGCGGATCAACAAGTTCAGGAGGCGCTTCCAGCACATCCGGCGGACAGACTTCGGGAATGGCCGGAACATCAGGTTCCAACCAGAGTGGCAGTCAAACATCGGGTGGGGAATCTGCAGGACAGCAGGGTTCGGAGAGTTCAGGCCAGCAGGGCTCACAAAGCGGTAGTGAGGTTGCCCAAAGCGGAGGGCAACAGTCGCAGTCGGGTTCACAATCTTCCAGTGGACAACAAAGCTCCAGTAACCAGGGAAGAGAAGCCGGAGCAACCGCCTCCACCAGTAGCTCAAGCAGCAGTAGTTCTTCTTCCAGCAGTTCGTCATCCTCCAGTAGTTCATCTTCATCCAGCAGCAGCCCATTTCCACCACCCAGCAGACCCAGTGCAAGCAGTAGTGGAAGCGGTTCACCCTCATCAGGACAGCCCAGCCAGGACTCACCCAATATGCCAAGCACACCCAGTTCAAATCCGCTCGGCGAGATTATCAATGCCATCGGTAATGCCGTAGGCGGCAATAGCGGGAACCAGCAGTCGGGTCCACAGCCCGGAACTTCACCGGCATCATCACCCTCACCGGCATCATCACCTTCACCGGCATCAACAACAGGCACATCAGGCTCATCCGGCTCGCAAGATTTTCCTTCCAGCACATCATCCTCCGGAAGCAGTGGTAGCTCTACACAGGGCACCAGCAGCAGTGGTGAATCCGGCGACGCGACAACACCTGTAGTGCGTAGTTCAGGTTCCGGTAGCCGTGATCGTCAACCGGGCGTCATTGGTGTTATAACAGGAGTGCCCGGTGTCAGTGGCGGAACAGGCACAGGTTCACCTGACCATGGTTATCCTGGCAGTGGAACTACGGGCGGAAGCGGCAGTTCAGGAAATACAGGATCGACAAGTGGAGCTTCGGGTGGCGCTGTGTCCGGTAGTGGAGCGTCTTCAGGAAGCGGTGATGGAAACACCCGCAGTTCAGGAGGCAGTGTAGCAATTGGATCTCCCAGTACAGGCAGCAGTACCGCAGGTAATACCGGCAGCGGTTCAGAATCAAACAATCCTGTATCAGAGGCAGATCCCGAAGCAGTTGCCGCAAGCACTGGAAATGGAACCGTGTCCAGTGAATCAGTTAATGACACGGTTGAACGACTTGGCGGCGGCCAAACGGGTAGTTCTGGCGACGGTAATGCTTCGGCAACATCCGGTGTAGACTCAGAAAACGGGCCCCTCTCAGAAGTCCTGGGAAATAACCGTAAATCGCAGAATGATGAGCTTGAAAGACAAATGGGGAATGTTGGAATAAGCAACTAATGCGTATACCCCCGCTGATCTCCATTCTCTGCTTCATCATCTGCACACCTCCGCTTTATCCACAGGATGTCCTTGCGCCGCAGGGTCCGGGTCTGAGCGATCAGGACAAGCAGCGCATCCGTATGCTCTTTGAGAGCGGTACCGCTGCACATGATGACCGTGAATATGAGACTGCCGTCCGTCTTTTAAACGAAGCCCTCAACATTCAGTATTTACCGATAGTCGCGGTCAACCTTGGGGAAGCCTACTACCGGCATGGTGATTATCAACTGGCTTACGACACCTTTCAGACTTATCTGGACAGAGCTCCCGCCAATGACCCTTTACGCGGAGCGGTAATTGAGCGGATACCTGAACTGGAGATGCGCCTCGAGATGGCAAGCCTGCGGATGCTAAACTGGATTACAGGGATTCTCGAGCTGGTATCGCTGGTTATCGGAATCTTGTCATTCGTCACCGCTCGCAAAAAAGCCTAGGGAGTTTCCTTTGGTATCCATTTTTTCAATACAGAATTAACTTGTTCCGGATCAAGTCCGACGTAGCGCAGTTGTCCGTTACGATCAAAAACATGTATTGCCGGGGCCCAGGCCGTACCCAATAACCGGCTGAGCCGCTCATCCGCCTGAAGAACCGGCGAACGGTCAAACAGTTGCGGCCAACCAACCAAATCGCTGCCGAGAGCCGCTCTTGCATCTTCCGGATTCTCGTCGAGATTCAATCCCACGAAATTCACCGGATCACCGCCCCACTCCAGCAAACGATTGAGATTGAGTTCACGTGCCATACGATTGGAGTCCTCCGCCCAAGAGGCCCAAACAAAGAGGACGGTGGGACGTCCCAGCATGTCGCCTCTTCCGTAACTGTATCCGTAGATATCCGGCATCGGCTCTAGCAAGGGAATCTGGAATTCAGGAACGGTTTCTCCAATATCGAGGGCAACCGAACCTTCAAAATCAGGATTAATCGCAGGAATGGCAGGTTCTCGTATCCACAGGAACAGGACAATAGTAGCAACCAGCAGAACAATAGCCGAATATAGCAGTTTACGGGATTTAACCTTACGGCTGGATATTTCCTGCGGGATTTCATGCGGTTTCTCCGGGGCATAGGGTGGCGGTTCCACAGGAGGAGCCAGCCTGACAAGTCTCCTGGTATTATCCTGTCTGACTACGGGCTCCCCGATGGTTGCCTCTCGTTCCCCATCAGCGACCTGTCCTGGAATCGAAGCATCGCCGCGAAACAAAGGATTTATCAGCAGCCGCAGACGATTAGCGGTCAGTTCCGGTCTAGCGGGTGATACCGACAAAGGCCCCATCATGCTCCTGTGAAAGTAAACGCATGGTATCCGAGAAAACCTTGCCGCTTTCCCACTGCAAAGCGCCGGTCGGGAATCCCATGGCGTGTATTCTGACCAAACGGCGTCCGTTCTCATCACGCGGGTTGTTCCGGTCCACAAGGCGCATAAAGGAATCGGCATCACTGGTGGCCATTTCATCGCCCATGACGAAAATACTGATGTCGCGGTCTTCCTGATAGAAGTCCTTGATAGCTCGCACAATTCCCGGCCCCGGGTTACTGTTACTGACATTACCCCAACTGCCGAAAGCATCGACCAGTCGGTCACGTTGCTGGGGCGAGTCTTCCAGCCACTCCTGAACTGTAGCCGGAAACAGGTAATCCCCGTCCGCATTCATCAACTGGATACCCTCCAGTTCCGGAAAGACTTCAAGAGTTTCACGTAACTTCTGCCTGACCAGGGCATAATATTCCCGCATCGATCCAGAGGTATCGATCACGAAAATAACATACTTACTGTCGGCCGGGATTCCGCCTACAAGCGCATCCGGTGACTGGTCGGGCATGCGCTCAAGATCAAGTTCCTGCAGGGCTTCAAGCAAGGCTTCCTCTTCCTCTACCTGGAGGATCGACTTCGACTTGGTAGCGGCAAATTGGCCCTGTACTATGCTCAGCGTTTCCCTTAGCCGTGCCAGCTTGTCCTTGATTTCCGAAAGTTCCTCGATCAGGTCCTTGAGGTCAAAATTGGCGATGGCAGTTTCGCCCCGGATCTCGTAGATCGCATTTTCGCGCTCTTTCACCAGTTCTTCAAGGTCTTTCTCTTCCTCCTCGAGGATAACCGGGTGTACCCCCACCATCAATACGAACAGTAAAATCACCGCTCCGAAACCACAGCTGATGACGTCGAGGAATGACAGGCTGAATACATTTGTGTCTCTGCGTTTATGACCCTTCATAATTCGTATTGAGTTTTATGGCCAAAGGACAGAAGGAGCCAGGAAAGAACCGGCCGTTTCAAAACACAGGCGCCAATATGACGTCGGGGCTTCCGGATCCCCTTCGATGTAAAAGAGAATAACGTTCAGTGGCACGCCGCGGGGCAATGACTGCCTCGCGTTGTTAAAGGCATTCAATCGCTGGTAACCGGTGACATTGCCGGAACCACTCGTTTGGCTTCCGGATAGTGTGGGCAAGCCGTCTGTCAGAAGATACACGTTGTCGGGTTTGGGGTTGAGATTATTGATTGCCCTGAATGCCATTTCCAGGTTTGTACCTCCTGAAGGCGTTGTCTCCTTGAGGCTGGTAAGGGTTTCCTCGATTATATCGAGGT
>CAYQCG010000055.1:6609-8584 GCA_964415925.1 uncultured Puniceicoccaceae bacterium
GCCAAAGCTATCCTCTACCGCCGCCTTGATCTCATTACTGAAAGTGTAGACCTGGAAGAAACGGGCTCTCGCCATTGTCGCCAGAAGCCATTCCGTTGCGGCAATGGCACGCTGCCATTTTTCCTGTTTACGGATGGTTTCCGGTTCTTCCTGACGCATCTCCAGGACAGTCTCCAATTCTTCGGACGCCATACTGAGGGACTTGTCCACCAGGATGAGTATCCGGTCACCGTCAGTCTTGAGGCCGGTCAAGTATTGCTCACGTCCATCACCGGTGATCTTGATCAGGTCCTGATCATCCGATTGACGCTCCGCTCCCTGAAGTGCGGCCAGTTCCTCCTCCTTGGACTTGATGTCAGAACGCAGATCCTTGAGGCTTTCGTCGCGGGCAACGGTCTCGTTTTCAAGAGTGCTGATTTCCCGCTCTGTCTGCTCGATCTCTTCGATGATTTTCCGTGCCGCACCTTCCGATTCTTCAATCTCTTCCTCGACTTCTTTCCGCGTATTCAGGATCTCGGCCAAATCCTTTTTCCCATCCAGAATCTCCTTGTCCAGCTTGTCGATCTCACCCTTGAAATCCGTTGTTTCAACTTCGATTATATTTTTACTTGTTGAAGCGGTTAAAACAAACAAAAGGATGATGGCCCCGAAGCCACAGGTTATGACATCGAGAAAGGCAAGGTTGAATACTTCTACATTACGACGTGCCATTATTAGATTCTAAGACTCTGACTGCCATAAGCGCAACTGCATCCGAGCCGAGCGTAAAAATATCTCCCGCCCGCAAGTGAGCCGGCGGGTCATTTTCAATCCGCCTGGAATTGAGCCATGTGCCATGAGGACTTGAATTTCGAACAGTATAATCCTTATTCTTGGGATCGATACTGATCACACAATGTTCCTCGGAAAGTGTCTCCAGCTGCTCAAGAATTTCGAGCCCCTGCTTGCTTCCCAGGCTTGATCCTATGGCAAACTCCCCGGCCTCGGGAAGCGGAAAAACTGCCCCCTGAAAGAGCAGATGAGTGGGGCGTTCGACACTCAATATTCCGCTTTTTCCGGTTTGATATTTACGGCCTGCATCAACCGGTTCTCCTGCCGCATGGCTTACCAAATAACTGGAGGATTCTTCCCAAAGGCTGTCTTCCGGTAAAGTTGAAATAAAGTACGCCTCCTCCGGTCTACCTATCCTTTCAAGGTAGTCAGCGAATCTTAAAGCCCCGACTGAAGGTGCCCCCGCCGTATCCAGCTCTATTGCGATATCCGGAATTTTTTCCAGCTCTTCCTTGAGTCCGGGGATCAGGGCCGCACGGTTGCTCAATCGTAAGACAGCATTCGGATTGCCGGCGTCGCTGATGGCCTGTTGTGTCAATTCACCCATGGCGAGAAGTATCTTGCTCATGCTGCCAGCTGCGCTCGATCGGTCGATTGTGACCTCACCACGTTGCAGCTTAACCCTCCCAAACGCATCATCTCTCAGGGAAGCCATCAACCAGGTCAGTTCGTCAAAGACGGCTTGCTCAGCATCCGTTTTACGAAGCGGGTCAAACCGGTGTTCCTTGACAAAACGATTGGCGCAAACATTGAGCAGGTTGCGAACCACGTCCTGCATGCTGAAAGCTGCCGATGAGGCAAAGCTGGTTCGCTCGATCCCGGATTCCGTGCGTTGCAAAGTTGCTATTTCGAAAGCACACTGATGCACATCGAAGTAAAAGCTGACCGACTCTTTTGAAGAGAGGACTGAAGGACTGTTCATCAAGGAACCCAGTGACATGTCCAGCATGGCGAGGGCGGGAATATGTAAACTCTTGAAGATCCCGAGAAGCAGGGAAAGCTTTTGTTTATCATAGTAACCCGGGACAGCCACCACCACTCCGTCAATTTCATTCTCTACTTTCTTGAGGGATTCCCAAACGTGTTGCATGTGGCTCAAAGACAGGCTCGCAGGGGTCAGGCCTTTAAAGTGAAGGACTTTGTT
>CAYQCG010000056.1:0-8529 GCA_964415925.1 uncultured Puniceicoccaceae bacterium
CGAGCAATGTGCGGGCCAGGCCAAGTCCTGCACAATCTATCTTATGAGCCTCTCTGATGGCTTCATATAGGTTAGTTTTATCCAAATCTGGCAGAAGCAGCAATAATGGAATACCTGGTCCATTTTCTTTTATCGCTCGCATTGTGTCCCAGCGAAAGCTCTGCAAGTATATGTTTTCTTTCCGCTTATCGAGTGCAGTCAGAACGGGCTCAACGCTTTCAATCCCTTCTTTGAGTTCCAGGAGTAAATCTTTGTTGTCGGGAATAATCTCAAGGGCTTCCTCCAGGGTAGGGATTTTTTCGCCTTTATACCGATCCAGTTTCCAGCAACCGACATCCAGGCATTTCAGTTCATTTCGCGTTAAACTGCCTACCGAACGGTTAACCCCTGCAGTTCTAGATAAATTGTCGTCATGTATGATCATGGGAAGTCCGTCTGCACTCAAACGAACGTCCAGTTCAACGCCATCAGCCTTGGCATCCCATGCCGCTAGAATTGCGGCAAGGGTATTTTCGGGTGCTTTCACACTCGCTCCACGGTGGGCAATGATTTTCATTAATACCTATAAGTATTTTTCCAATTTTGCCCTTAGATCGTCCGGTATGATCTCTGCCTTGATTTCGCCACTTTGTTGATCCAGTTGCGCAAAGGTCGTTACCAACTCGCCATTGGCGCATTCGATCCTGGGTTCAGGCATAGTACGGAGGAAAGTGACGGAGTAGCGCAGTGCACTTGAACGCAATTCTTTGAGGTATATTTGTATTTCAAGGCAATCTCCGTGTCTCAGAGGCCCGGTATATTCGCAGTTTACCCTTACTTTGGGAAATCCTCGTTGAATTTGACTCCCGGTATCGAGTAACGCTATTCCAAGCTTCTCAAGAAAAAGAGCTTCGGTCATTTCCATCCAACGGAAATAATTGCTGAAGTGTGCGATTCCAGCAGCATCCGTCTCGGAGAAGATGACTCTATGATGATGGGTATAGGCCGTTTGCATAACAACTTATTCCCACAATGCCTTCATGCTTGCTCCCGTAAAGGCAAACCGATATTCATGTGCTTTTGTTTTTACATCAATGACCATTCGCTCGAGTCAACGGAGTTACTCAAGAAGTGCTTTGGAACTGTGGTTTGATCGCCTGACGCACAGTTGGGAACCGCATTTTTCCGATTCTTTATTAGAAGCCGGGCGAGAAGTCTACCGACAGGGCGAAGCGAAAGCAGTCGAATTGGATGAAGAAACGGCGATTGTTTATTTCAAGCAGAATAAAATTGAGCATTACATCTGTGTCGAATGGAGGAATAATTGCCCGTTTGTCCGTTCTTCCACTTCTGAAAAGCAACTGGGCGATTTTCTGGGTGTGGCGGGACTCTATGAAATCGAAGAACTGGTAGCTGATGAAATGGCCGAGTTAGCGGTATTGGACGATTTGGAAGTTGCTGAAAATGATGCAGAAAAGCAAGAGGTTCGATTGGAGAAGTGCGCTGAACCGGAACCTCCGGCCAGGGCACTGGAGGTTCATCTGAGTGCTCATCAGGAGGGAGTTCGCTTACAGGCATTCTGGAATAGTGAAAAGAATAGTGCCTCAACTCTGGCTTATGATAACCTTAACAATGATTTGACTGAGAGAGAAAGGGAGTTGCTGATTGGGCTAACTTCCAAAGCCCGGAAGGCAGGTTTCAGGCAACGACAGACGCGTAAGGATTATATTCTCAGGGATACAACACAAATCCCCCATTTTTTGAAGAACATCGTCCCCGTATGGCGTCAAAAATACCTCCTCGTAGAAGATGAAAGACTGAATATCTATGCCTTGGGTGAACGCTCCATTGATGTTGAACTGTCTGTCAATAAGGGAGATAGGGACAAACTTGAGTTGTCTTGCCAGTTTCGTCTCAATGGAAATATGCTTAACGCCGAGCAATCGACACGAATGCTCAGCCGTGGTCGGCAAACTGTTATGATACCCGGAGTCGGGATGCTGCGCACTTCAGCCCAGCAATCCGCATGGATTAATGACTGGCGAAACTTTTTCGATGAGAGCGGTAACGGCAGAGTGCCTACTTACATGCTCTTTTCTCTCTTTGGCCGGAATTACTTGAATCTCAGGGTTTCGTCTGAAACTTCTGACTGGCATAAGGACTTGTTGTCCACTCCGCATGTTAATGGACACCTTCCGGATTTCCTCCGTCCATACCAGAAGAAAGGTGTTGTCTGGCTGCAACACTTAGCGTCGAAGGGATGCCATCCCTTGCTTGCTGACGAAATGGGCCTTGGTAAAACACTCCAGGTACTGACTGTCATATCTGAGGCCTTAAAGTTCGGAGAGATGGCTGCTATGCCGCAACTGGTAGTTTGTCCTGCCAGCGTAATACCTGTCTGGGAGGCCGAAGCGCGGTATTTCTTCCCGGAATTAAAGATCAAAATACTTAAGAGCGGTCATGACTTTGTCTCGCATCCCGATAATTGCCTTTGGCTTGCAAGTTATACTCAACTGAGGCGTCACAAGGACCATTTGGATCAAATACAATTTGGATATGCAGTTTTAGACGAGGCGCAATTTATCAAGAATCCGGATGCGAAAGTCTCTCAGTCTTGCTTTACCATAAAAGCTATATGCCGCTTAGCCATTACAGGAACTCCTCTCGAAAACAGGCTGCTGGATCTCTGGACTATCTTTCGTTTCCTCATGCCCGGGCTCCTCGGTTCACGGAAACGACTGGAAGAGGATTCCAAGACTGATCTGATCAATATTGCCTCACGAATACAGAAGCAAATTGAGCCCTTCGTGTTGCGCCGGACAAAAGCAGATGTGCTGAGCGAGTTACCACCCAAGATGGAAATGGCTCTTTATTGCCCGCTGAGTGCATTGCAGCAGAATGAGTATCGCCGCTTGACCGATGAAGGCGTTGGCCGTTTAGGAAACACACTCAATGACACTCTGCGTGAACAGAGCATGTCCCTTTTCGCGTTATTGACGCGATTGCGACAAGTATGCTGTGACCCCGCACTATTACCCTGGATGCAGGCAGGATATGAACACAGTGGTAAATTACAGACGCTTAAGGATAAACTTGCGGAGATTATTTTTGCCCGCAGAAAAACAGTGATTTTCAGCCAGTTTGTCAGCTTCCTGGACCGTGCTCGTGCGACTTTAGCTGAGAGCTATCCCAATATTCCAATTTACGAACTCACCGGACAGAGCCGTGACCGTGCGACACCTGTTAAAGAATTTCAGTCAATAGAAGGACCCGCCATCATTTTTGTCAGCCTGAAGGCAGGCGGTACCGGTATTACACTCCATGCTGCTGATTATGTGTTCCTGTTGGACCCCTGGTGGAATCCGGCTGTTGAACAGCAGGCAATTGATCGGGTGCACAGAATTGGACAGGATAAGGAAGTATTTATTTACAGGTTGATTACATCCGGTACCGTAGAGGAGAGGATCGAACTGCTGAAGAAGGAAAAAAGCGACTTGTTTGATTCTACAGTTGGCAAAATCAGTGATTTGAGCGATCTGGGTGTTCACTTCCAAAGTCTTCGTGAACTTGTCTCACTTTCAGCCGAGGCCTGAATTCTACATCTCAATTCTCGTCTTGTCATAAAAGTCCAGAACGCTTGACCTTCTCAGTCGTTATTCATAAACCAAGCTGCTTTGAATACTTTAGGTATATTAATTTCATCGTGCGCATTTCATTCTCAATTTTTCGTATTCTCTCTATGGTCCTGCTCCCGTTTATTGCGGGGGCCCTGACTGCTCAAAATCAAAAAATTGTCATCAAGGGTTCTGACACTCTGGGGGCAAAACTGATGCCTCAGCTAAAGGAAGCCTACAAAGCGAACAATCCATCAGTTATTTTTGAGATTGCTGCAGAAGGCTCCTCGACAGGTGTTGCTGCAGTGATTGAAAGCAAGGCTGATATTGGCATGTCCAGCCGTGATGTAAAGGATAGTGAGGTTGCTCAAGCACGACTGAACGGAGTTGATATGCAGACTATCACCGTCGCTTATGACGGGATCGCGATCATTGTAAATGAGGATAATCCGATTAAAGATCTGAGCCTTAAGGAGGTTGAGTTTATTTTTACGGGCATGGCGCGTGATTGGGGTTTCGTCGGGGGCAAGCCAGGCCGAATATCCGCCTATACACGGAATACGTCCTCAGGGACCTACAGTTCATTCCAGCAGCTTGCCATGCGAAAGCGCGACTATGGTTCGATTTGTCAGAAAATGGCAGGTAATGAACAAATTGCTGCGGAAGTATCAAAAAACCCGAATGGCATTGGATACGTTGGGCTTGCCTACATTGCTACACCGGGTGTCAAAGTGGTTACTGTCGATGGTGCTTACCCGGAAACTGAAGATATCAGCAGCGGAAAATATCCCTACGCACGTCCGCTCTACTACCTGGTAGACAATAATACTCTGGGAAACCTGGCAGAAGATTTTATTGATTTTACACTCGGGTCACAGGGACAGCAGATTGTTAAAGGAGTGCATTTTGTTCCTTTGAAGTTGGATTAAGGAATGGGAACAATGGACTCACAGGATCACGGAAAGGAAGACGTAATGGAGCAGAATCCTTTCCGTAATCGTAGAACGAAAATTCTTGGTTGTGAGCCCGGTCTTCTTATCAAAGCCTTCTTCAATGGGAATGCGGTTGTTGCCATAATTGTCCTCCTCTTAATTACCATCTTTCTTTTTAAAGAAGGTTCCGGCTTCTTCTTCCAATATCGAACTTCACTTGAGCTCTACCGCGAGTCCGGTGTCGAGTATGCGGATTTGCACCTGAAGCAGGTGGAGGATTTTCTGGCTTTGAACAGTTATATCACCCATATCCGTAACCTGGAGGCTAAAGCCTACTTGAATAATGGTTTGGGATGGTCGGAAGCGGAAGAGCGCCTCAAGCCGCTGGATTCGTTTCAAGCCCGGTTTCAAGAGGGTATACAGCCACTCGATGAGCTAGCTCAGTCCTTGCTCGAAACTTCTTTGGATACACGTGAAAGGGTTCGAGTCTATCGCAGCAGGGTCTCATTAATTGAAGACCTTAAAAAAGCCGGAAAAGAACAGGAAGCTCTTAATATTGAAACAACTCCGGTTGATTTGAGTGAGGAAACAAGCCGTCTTACGGCTACTCGCGATGAATATAAAAAGATATTGGCTGATTTGGAGGATCATTTAGTCGCAAATCAAAATGCTCTTCCTCAGCCGGAATCTGCAGAAGCCGTGAGCGCTGCCAGAAAATTCGAGAATTTTATTAGCGAATATATTGCAAACCTTCAGGAAAGAACGTCTGAGATACTTGACTGGAGATATGATAAACAAGTTCCAATCCATATCACCGCGACCTCTTTCCTCTTTGGAAAAGACTGGATCACTAACAGCTTCATAATGGATTGGTATGGCATTTTGCCATTACTCACCGGCTCTGTTCTGGTCGGTTGTATCGCTCTGCTCATTGCCGTCCCCTTTGGAGTAGCAGCGGCCATCTACATCAATCAGATCGCCAGTGAAAGAGAGCAAAAACTCATTAAACCCTATATTGAATTTATATCGGCCATCCCTTCAGTAGTTATTGGATTTTTCGGGGTTGCCGTCTTTGGACAGATGATACGATGGTTGTCACAACAGGACGCATTGTCATGGCTGCCTTTCTTTCCTGTACTTGAGCGGCTGAATGCATTCACAGCTGGCTGTCTGCTCGCATTGATGGCGGTTCCTACAATTTTTACGCTGGCCGAGGATGCGCTAAATAACGTACCTCAAGCATACAAGGAAGCTTCTTTTGCTGTCGGAGCTACCCGGTTACAGACCGTTATTAAAATTATCCTGCCTACAGCTCTTTCAGGGATTATATCTGCTATTCTCCTTGGTTTCGGACGGGTTATTGGTGAAACCATGGTTGTTTTACTCGTTGCTGGTAACCGGATTGCCATACCCGATTTTAGCGAAGGTATCGGTGTTATTTTTCAGCCTGTTCACACCATGACAGGTATCATAGCCCAGGAAATGGGGGAGGTCGTAAGAGGGAGTATACATTACCGCGCACTGTTTCTGGTCGGAATAGTCCTCTTTTTCCTTTCTCTTTTGATCAATTATCTGGCACAGCGAATTGTCCGCCGATATCGCTTAAGCGTTGGGTAAATAACAGATGAGCTCAGTCACCAATAATCCATTTCAATACGATCCTCGTTCGCGTCAGCATCGTTTGGAACGCCGTGCCTTCTGGGCGTTTCGTGCAGCCACCTACCTCATCATAGTCGCAGCTGCATGGATTTTCCTCGATATCTTCATCAAAGGTTCGCAAACCGTTTTCCAGTCAGAGTTCCCTTTTATCAATACACAGTTTCTGACTGAAGTGCCCCAGACATTACATGTTTTCGAGTATCAAGGCGAAAGCTATGAAATGGCGGACAACGAGTTTCGGCAGTGGGCAAGTGAGCGGGGAATCGATCCCGATGGATTTCCTACTGAATCTTACGCTCACTCGGGTGGGGGTATTTTCCCCGCTATAGTCGGAACAATTTTACTAGTCCTTGGTGCCATGGCTATTGCTTTAGTTCTCGGTATCTTCAGTGCAATCTATCTGAGTGAATATGCTAAGGACACCAAATTTATTCGCTTGATAAGGCTTTCAATATTAAACTTGGCAGGTGTCCCTTCTATTGTTTTTGGCCTTTTTGGGTTTGGTATGTTCGTATTGTTTTTTAATTGGGGCGTATCATTAATGTCCGGTTGGTTTACTTTGGCCTTTATGGTTTTGCCGATTGTCATTACTGCAAGCGAGGAATCTCTCAGGGCAGTTCCTCAGGGTTTCAGGGAAGGTTCCTTGGCATTGGGGGCAACAAAATGGCAAGCGATTCGGTCGAATGTATTACCCTACGCTTTACCGGGGATATTGACCTCTTCGGTTCTCAGTGTGGCTCGTGTTGCCGGTGAGACTGCTCCTATTCTCTTCACTGCAGCATTTGTTATCAGAGACCAATTACCCTGGGAGGTCGAGTCCGTCAGCGATTTCTTTTTCCAGGGTGTTATGGCTCTGCCCTATCATATCTATGTAGTTAGTGCGCGTATTCCTCAGAATGAATACACCTCCCGCATGCAATATGGCACTGCCTTTGTATTTCTCTTTATCGTTGCTGCAATCGCATTAGTGTCAATCCTGATGCGTAACAAGGCCCGCGATCGCTACAAATGGTAATCCTTTAATAATATGCCAGAATCATCACAACAAGCACACTCCCAGAATTTACCTGACAATTCAACACAGGGCTGTGTTATCGAAGTCAGGAACCTGGATTTTTATTATACGGATACCCAGGCACTACACGACATCAGTTTGAAAATGTATAAAAACGAGGTGACCGCATATATTGGCCCCTCGGGTTGTGGAAAATCCACATTGTTGCGTTGTCTGAATAGAATGAATGACTTGATTGCAGGTGCCCGGATCGGTCAAGGAGAAGTTGTTATCAGTAACAAGAATATATATGACAAGGATGTGGACGTTATCGAACTGCGCAAGAAAGTCGGTATGGTATTCCAGAAGTCCAACCCGTTTCCTAAATCAATTTATGAAAACATCACCTATGGCTTGAAGATACAGGGTGTTAAGGATAAGCAACGTCTGGACGAAGTTGTCGAACAGAGCTTAAAAGGTGCGGCACTTTGGGATGAGGTGAAGGACCGTTTGCATGAAAGTGGTGTAAGCCTTTCCGGTGGACAACAACAACGGTTATGCATTGCCCGTGCTATCGCGGTTGAGCCGGATATCTTGTTAATGGATGAGCCGTGTTCAGCTTTAGATCCTATCGCCACTGCTAAAGTAGAGGAACTCATACACGAACTAAAAAAAGATTATACCATTGTAATTGTAACTCATAATATGCAGCAGGCTGCACGTGTCTCAGACCGCACGGCGTTCTTTTATCTCGGCAAGTTGATCGAGTTTAATGACACAGAGCAGATTTTTATCAATCCTTCGGATCCACAAACGGAAGCTTACGTATCCGGTCGATTTGGATAAAAATATTAACAATCTGCGATTCTATTCGACGCCAAGGTAGCGTTGATGTAATTATCCTTAATAGATGAAGCGGTTCTACCATAGTGAGCTAGAGACGTTTCGCACGAATATACTGAGGATGGGCGAAAAGTCGATTGACCAGGTGCGTCTTGTCGGCCGTGCTTTGTTTGAACAAGACCCCGATCTGGCCATTGAAGTCATTGAACGTGATGACGGTATTGACGATCTTGAAGTCATCATCGACGGCCAGGCAGTACGTTATCTATCCTTGCGTGCACCTGTCGCCAGGGAACTCCGTTTACTCACTGTCGGGATGAAGGTTTCTCATGACCTTGAAAGAGTAGGGGATGAAGCCTGCAGTATTGCCAAGAGAACCCTCAAGCTAAGTGAAGGCTTTCCCGTGAAAAACTTCCTTTTTCTTCCGGACATGTTTCAGCTGTCCATCGTTCTATTACGCGATGCAATTGATTGCTTTCTCGAGAGTAATGCCGATTACGCACTTAAA
>CAYQCG010000057.1:0-8379 GCA_964415925.1 uncultured Puniceicoccaceae bacterium
GCGGGTATCGTTGTTATCATTACAGTCATCAACGCGGCAGGCAGGGACAGCCTGCTAGAAATCGGTCTCTTGCTGATTGTCGCCTGCCTGATCCATAACTGCTGCGGTTACTTCCTTGGCTACACAATCTGCCGTTTGATCAAGATGGACGAAGCTTCGTGCCGGACCATTGCCTTTGAAGTGGGCATGCAAAACGGCGGGCTGGCTTCAGGGATCGCATTGCAAATGGGCAAAGTGGCAACCATCGGGTTGGCCCCGGCAGTATTTGGCCCGATGATGAACATAACCGGTTCATCCCTGGCGACCTGGTGGAGAAACAAAGATATAAAGGAAAAAAACAGGAGAGCGTCTACCTCTCCAGAAACCTGACATTGACGGCCCTGTCGACTTTAACCTCGTGCCCTGTCGGCTCGAGTTTTCCTGTTGCCTGATCAATTTCAAGGACGATTACGTTTCCGGTTCTCTGGTTACCCACAACCAGGAAACGGCCACTTGGATCAATACCAAAACCACGAGGAATCTCTCCCTGAGTCGATTCATTCTCGAGATGAGCCAAGTTACCGGTGGATTGATTGATACTGAAAGCGGCAATGCTGTTATGTCCACGATTCGATACGTAAAGAAACTTGCCGTTTGGATGGACGAGGCACTCAGCAGTGCTGCCTTCCGCACCAGCAGGGGTTGTCGGCAGGGTCTGGAAAATGTCGAGTTTTCCGGTCTCAGCATCATAGGTCATGGCACAGACCTCCCGGGTTAATTCAAGATTCGCGTAGGCAAATTTCCCATTTGGATGGAATGAAAAGTGCCGCGGTCCACCACCGGGTTTAGTCTCAGCGTAAGGGGGTTTATTGGGTGCGAGTTCAGCGGTTTCGGTATCCAGTCGATAGATGAGTAATTGATCCTTGCCCAAGTCTGCAACGATAGCGCGCTTGCCCCTGGAATCCACATTGACTGAATGCGCGTGCGGTCCCTGCTGTCGCTGTGTAACTTCGCTTCCTCCCACATGCTGGACAAAGCCGCCAACTTCACCCAGGGAACCATCTTTTCTTATGGGGAAGGAGGTAACACTACCTCCAGAATAGTTGGTGACCAACACTACCTTACCGGCAGGATCGAGGCCAACGTGACAAGGGGCACCGCCCATTGTATTCCTGTGATTCAGGAGCGTTAAATCACCATTTCTTTCAATTTTAAAGGCACTCAGGCCACCACTTTTCTCACCGGCAAATGTGCTTGTTTCGGCTACGGCATAGAGGAATTGTCCATTCGGGTGAATCGCCAGAAACGACGGATTGACGACTTTAGCCGCCAATACAGGTTCTGTCAGAGCACCTGTATCCGGATTGAGAACCGAACGGTAAATCCCTTCACTGTCACCTTGGGTGTAGGTGCCAATGTAAGCTATGGTTTCTGCGGAAACCTTGAGTGTTATCGTTAAGGTCAGTACAACGGCGATTAAAGTATGCATGATTTTGGTTTTATTGTGTGCTAAAGCAGATTGCTCGAAAAGAAACAAATACACTTGTAAGGATTTTAGAATAAATAGAAAATCAAATTTACAGTTCATCCTGACCGGAAGACAACTACCCTAATTAGACTACCCGAATTAAAGGCCATGAAGAACCGCAGAAATTTCCTGAAATCCCTGTCCATATTACCCCTAGCCGCTTACTCGTCTCAAACCGCTTCTGCCCAATCGAACGCATCGGATCAAAGGTCCAGGGCGGAAAAGGTGGTGATCAGGAAAGTACGGGCGATCACGACTGCGCCCTACGGGACGGGACTCGTGGTGGTAAAAGTGGAAACAGACCAGCCGGGCTTACATGGTGTGGGCTGTGCGACCTTTACGCAGCGGATTAGTCCGGTTGTTGCTGCAGTGAACGATTTTCTCGATCCTTTCTGCCGGGGGAAAGATGCCACAAATATCGAGGACATTTGGCAAACTGCCTATGTCAGTTCCTACTGGAGGAACGGGCCTGTTTTGAACAATGCCTTGAGTGGCCTGGATCAGGCATTGTGGGACATCAAGGGAAAAATGGCCGGCATGCCCGTCTATCAACTGCTTGGAGGCAAGGTGAGGTTTGCCGTTGACTGTTACAGCCACGCATCGGGCAGAACACCTGAAGAAACGGTTGAAGATGCAGAGCGAGTCAGAGCACAGGGTTACCGCAATGTGCGCATCCAACTGGGCGGGTACGGTTCTACACACCTGGCACAAAATCCGGATTACAAGCGATACGGTTTTGGTTATCCGGATGACAATACGATGAGTCCCCAGGCCTATAAGAGAGGCGTTGAGAAGATGTTCCGTCTGGCGAGGGAGCGGTTTGGGGATGATATTGAATTATTGCACGACATGCATGAACGTCTGGAGCCCATGGACGCCATAGACCTGATCAAGAAACTGGAACAATACAGGCCTTACTTTATCGAGGATCCTTTTTCACCGGAAAACATGCGCTGGTTTGAGATGCTGCGTGAACAGTGCGCTGTGCCCATCGCAATGGGAGAACTGATTAATAATCCGCATGAATGGGTAGATCCAATCGTCAAACGCTGGTATGACTACATCCGAATCCATATCTCACAGATCGGGGGTATTACGCCCGCTATGAAGGTTGCCCGTTTGGGAGAATGGTTTAATGTCCGGACAGCCTGGCACGGCCCTGGAGACACCTCGCCGGTCGGTCACGCGGCCAACGCCCATATTGACCTTGCGGTTTGGAATTTCGGAGTGCAGGAAGCCTCCAGAAGGCTTGACTTAGAGGTGACCCACGAAGTCTTCCCGGGCACGCCTACTCTGAAGGACGGCTACATGTTTGTGAATGAAGCCCCGGGACTGGGTATCGATATTGATGAGGAGAAAGCGAAAAAGTATCCCGTCAAACCATATAACTATAATTGGACACAGGTCCGTAAGAATGACGGTACACCTGTGAGGCCGTGAGAGTATTTCCAGCGTACAAATAGTTGTCTCCAAGTGGATAAGCATAAATCCCAGCATCAGTGGAGCGATTATAGTGATTGTGATCGAGTTACCCAAACTGGGCGGGGGTGAGCAAGACCAGAGAGCGGCAGGGTTCTGCCTTTCGAACATCTTGAACATTCGCAAGATAGTTGCGTATTGGCACCCACTGGCACGGAGGGTCAGATGGTGCTCGGGGGGGGACTTGAACCCCCACGCCTTGCGGCGCTGGATCCTAATTCCAGTGCGTCTGCCAATTCCGCCACCCGAGCGGGGAAATTCATCCGAGATGGATTCCACTGAAATAGAAGCTGTGAAGGATGCAGAAATTTCCGGAGCAGGTAAAGGAAAACAACTGTGCGTAATGATGGTAATTTCAGCATGAGCATTGCACTTTTGAAGAAAGTCGGCGTATGCTTGGGCTATGGGTTCCAAAAAACAGGGACGTAAACAAGCGAGCCCGCTGCAAGCGTTAAGCCGCCGCCTGAGCAAAGGTCAGATCCGCACGGATGCCAAAGCGCTGGAGGCAGCTTCCGTCGATAACCTGCGGATTTCCCGAAAGCCACAAGCGGTCATCTTTCCAGAGGATGAGGAGGATGTGTCGGCTGTTCTCAAGCTGGCAAACAAATACAAGATGCCGGTTACAGTCCGAGGCGCGGGTAGTTCACCAACGGGCTCAGCGACTCCGCAGGAAGGGGGGTGGTCACTTGATTTCACATCATGGAAGCGTCTCCACATCGATTCGGCAGGAGGCCTGGCCTACGCCCAGCCGGGGGTGATAACAGCTGACTTGCAAAGAGCAGCCACAAAAGAAGGATGGTACTATCCGCCTGATCCTTCCAGCAGCGAGTATTGCACCATTGGCGGAAATATAGCGTGCAACGCGGGAGGCCTGCATGGGGCCAAGTATGGTGTGACCCGTGATTATGTAATGGCGCTGGAAGGTATCCTGCCGACCGGGGAATGGGTTCGCTGGGGGAGTGATTTGAGAAAGTACGCGGCCGGATTCAATCTGCGTGATTTGTGGGTGGGTTCAGAAGGCATGCTGGGTGTTATTACCGGCGCAGTCTTGAGACTCATACCGCCTCCTGAGTCGAAAGCGACATTCCTGGCCCTCTTCAAGAACGAATCGGATGCATTAAGAACCGTTAAAGAGATTCTGGGGGAACGCCACTTACCGGCCATCCTCGAGTTCATGGATTGCCAGACCGTTGAGTGCACACTCAAAAGCGGTTTCAAGCTACCGTTCAAGGAAGCTCCGAAAAGCGCTGCGGCTCTGCTCATCGAGCTTGATGGTTCCAAAGGCACCCTGCAGAAAGATGCTGCCAATCTCAGGAAGCAACTGGAAAAGAAGGCGGTACAATGGAAACGGGCACGCAACAAGACTGAAGCTGAAAAGCTCTGGTCGTTACGCAGGAGTTGTTCACGTGCGATGTATCAACTTGGCAGCGACAAACTTAACGAGGATGTTGTCCTGCCTCTGGATGCAATGGAAGAAATGATGCGCTTCACCCAGGAGTTGAAGAAATCCACCGGTCTTGCCACCCCAACTTTTGGTCACGCTGCGGACGGTAATCTCCATGTCCATATAATGTATAACTGGAAAGACAAGGCAGAGCGGAAGAAGGCGGAAAAGGGAGTTGCGGCCATCATGGAAAAGGTTGTTTTACTGGACGGAACGATCAGTGGAGAACATGGCATCGGGCTGGCCAAGTCATCTTTCCTTAAACTACAGCACGGCCAGGCTGAAATGGAAGCGATGAAAGCCATTAAAAAGGCACTCGATCCTAATAATATCCTTAATCCGGACAAAATGTTCAAACCCACCCGCGTCTGGAAGTATCCTAAAGCGAACGTTACATTTCCCTGGGATCACAAGTAATCAGACTTTCTGAATGACTTTACGAATCAGCCAGCCAATCAGGGGTAAGTGGATAAAGAAACCGCCGGTCGAGTCCCAGAAGTCCTGGTGCAGGATCACTTTCCCTTCGCCATTAAATCGGAGTAAGGTGACTCCGGGAGAGCGTGTTGTCTGACCATCCTTAATTTTCTTCCAGGTAATATCCATTTGCCAGCGCAGGTAGATATTCGGTCCGGAATAGGCAATGTTTTCGACTTTCACCGTGACGGCTGACGCCCTGCGGGCAGTATCGATCAAATATTCCTCGATCCTGTCACCGCCTTGCAGCGTCTTCAACGTATCATTGAAAACTGCATTAGAGGCGTACACTGTGCCAGCAGTTTCCTGCAACTGTTCGACCGATAAGTCCGAATACAACAGGCAAAATCGATCAATTCCCTCGTCCATGATCCGCCTTTGATCACGGTTCTGAGAATCTAAAGCATTGGATGTAAATTCAATTCTCTCGTCAAAATCCATATTGGTCAGAATAGGCACATAATTACATAATGGCAAACGAGACTTAATGCAGTAATAACAAAGGAAAAATTAAAGCGGAATTTGCATACTATCTGTCGACACCTTGACTCTTAAGTGACATAATAAAATACCATATGGTAACCAGATGGAAAAACTAGCAATAATCGGCACCGGAATAGCAGGAATGGCGTGTGCGCATTATTTGCGGCATCGATACAAGCTAGCCATTTATGAAAAGGAATCATGGGTAGGAGGTCATACGAATACGGTGATCGTAGAGGAGAAGGGTAAGCCAATAGCAATCGATACCGGATTCATGGTTTACAACGAAGTCACTTATCCCCGCCTGATTGAATTTTTCAGGAAACTAGAAGTGCCCACACAACCAACGGATATGGCTTTTGGGGTTTATGAGCCAGGAAACTCCTTTTACTGGTGCAGCAACGGTTTCAATGGTCTTTTTGCGCAAAGGCAGAATGCTTTCAAGTCTTTCTTCTGGCAAATGCTCAGGGATGTGTCCCGCTTTAACGCGGATGCAAGATCGTTGCTGGATGAGTCAGAGAATTTCCGGATGAGTCTTGGAGAATTTGTAAAATCCCGGAAGTACAGTAATGCATTTATCAAACATTACATTGTGCCGATGAGCGCCGCGATCTGGTCGACTCCCGGGGACCAGATGCTGGAATTTCCCGCCCAGACTCTTGCGCGTTTCTTTCATAACCATGGATTGCTTGGCGTAAAAGGGCACCTGCCCTGGCGAACGGTCAGTGGCGGAAGCCGCAGTTATCGGGACAAATTGATTGCTCCTTTCAGGAAGGATATCCGTATTGGCTGTGCCGCTACAGGTGTCGAGCGTGTACCCGATGGAGTTTGGATTACGGATAGAGCGGGCAATCGTGAAAGATATGACTGCGCGATAATAGCTTGCCATGCGGACCAGGCCTTGCAGCTGATCTCACACCCCACATATCAGGAGAATTCGCTCCTCAGTTGTTTTAATTACAGCAGGAACGAAGTGTTACTTCATACTGACTCAAGTGTTATGCCACCGAGACAAAGGGCCTGGGCATCCTGGAACTACAGGATCGAGCATGATCAAACGGGTCGTGAAATCGCCAGTACCCATTACTGGATGAATCGCCTGCAAAAGGTTTCTGAAAACCAGGATTATTTTGTTACCGTAAACCACCCGGATCTGGTCGACCCGAATAAAGTCCTGTGGCATGCTACGTATGAACATCCTACATACGATCAGGCGGCAATGGATGCTCAGGCCAGATTACCTGAACTGAATAAGGATGGGCCTGTCTATTATTGTGGCAGCTACTTTCGTTACGGATTCCATGAAGACGCCCTGCTTTCGGCAGAGAATCTTTGCGATCACTTGATGCAGAATACACCCGTATCATGAATTCATGCCTTTACAATTGCCGGGTCATGCATCAGAGGCTAAGCCCGAAACGATACGGGTTCTCAACCTGTATGTTTATGTTCTTTCTGGACCTGGATGAAATCGATAAAATAGAGAGAAAAATTCGTTTGGTAAGTCACAATAAGTTTAATGCTTATTCATTCCGGGATCTCGACCATATCTACAGCGGGCATAACTCAATCAGGAAAAACCTCGTGGAATATTTACATGAGAATGGCTTCAAGCAACCACCTGAAAAAGTTTACCTGCTCACAAACCTCCGGACCTTTGGATATGTCTTTAACCCGGTATCCTTCTATTTCTGTTATGGTGAGGATAATGCACCTGTCGCAATTGTTGCGGAGGTGCACAATACTTTTGGAGAATTGAAGCCCTTTTTGCTCACCGACCAGAAATGGGACGGGAAATATTTTCGTGATACTCAAGACAAGGATTTTTACATTTCACCATTCAGTGACTTGGAAACGCGACTGTCCTTCAGGCTGAAATTACCCGGAGAGCGCCTCTCCCTTGCCATTTCAGAGGAACAAAACGGAGAGCCATTCTTTCACAGCACCCTGACGGGTGAGCGTAAGCCACTATCGGATGGACAATTATTACGCGACAGCTTGCGCTTTCCGTTGGTCACTCTAAAAGTTATAGGATTAATCCACTGGCATGCTTTGCGACTGTATTTAAAGAAACTACCGGTCACGTCAAAACGAGCCAGCGAAAAATTTCAACGCGGTGTCCGACCCAAATTCGGAGAAAGTAAAACCTAGTCTGATAACGCAACGATGGCAGATCTGTACGAAAAGACATTCCTGCATTTATTGAAACCATTCCGCAAGGGCCGGATGGAGCTCACCCTTCCGGACGGCTCAATTCGGACTTACGGAGACGATGAACTAGCCTCCCCTGTAAGGATGCAAATCCACCGTCCCGGTTTCTACCGTAGATGCCTGTTCCACGGCGAGATCGGGTTTGGGGATGGCTACGTCGATGGTGACTGGGAAACCAACGACCTCAGTGGGTTGATACGCTGGCTGTTGAGGAATGTCGAGTGCCTGCCTGGCGCAGCACAGAACCGCACGTCGACAGGCATCGCGTGGAACCTGCTGCGCGGATTTCACCGCATGGGCCATTTTCTTCGCAGTAATACACGCAGGAACAGCCGACGAAACATCGCTGCGCACTATGATCTTTCCAATGAATTTTATCGCCTCTGGCTGGACCGGACGCTGACGTATTCAAGTGCATATTTCAAAGAGCCCAATGAAGCACTCGAGTCGGCGCAGGAGCGGAAGTACCGAATGCTTGCGGAAAAAATTGACCTGCAGGGTCACCATCATGTGCTGGAAATCGGGTGTGGCTGGGGTGGTTTTGCGTTGTTTGCCGCTAAACGTTATGGCTGCAAGGT
This sequence comes from uncultured Puniceicoccaceae bacterium, assembly GCA_964415925.1. GTDB lineage: Bacteria > Verrucomicrobiota > Verrucomicrobiia > Opitutales > Oceanipulchritudinaceae > CAYQCG01. The sequence goes on from CAYQCG010000057.1 coordinate 8,177, forward strand.
TACGGGGATAACATTGTCACGTCAGCAATACGATCTTGCCACCCAGCGTGTAAAGGATGAAGGGCTGTCCAGCCAGATCGAATTCAAGTTAATGGACTACCGCGATCTTGTCGGCCAGTATGATCGTATCATCTCCATAGAAATGCTCGAAGCGGTCGGCCATAAGTTTCTTCCAGCTTACTTCAGTAAAATTCAGAACGTAC
>CAYQCG010000058.1:0-8351 GCA_964415925.1 uncultured Puniceicoccaceae bacterium
ACAGGTGCAGGCGTTCCAGTTCAAGGCTGGACAAGGTGCGAAGACCGGGACCGGCGGCCACTAGCCGGGGAACAAGGTGATCGGCCGGATCGCGGAAGTGCGTGGCCTGAAAGAAGGGACCACGGCAATTTCCCCCCCACGTTTCAAAGAGCTGGATTCTACGGCAACCTTCAAGGATTTCGGGAACCATGTAAGGGAAGTGAGCGGAGGAATACCGGTGGGCTTCAAGATGAGCGCGCAACACGTGGAGAAGGACATCGACTTTGCGCTGGAAGCCGGAGCGGACTACATCATCCTCGACGGGCGTGGAGGCGGGACCGGCTCAGCGCCGACGATCTTCCGTAACCATATATCCGTGCCGACAATCCCGGCCCTGGCCCGGGCCCGGCGTCATCTGGACCAGTGCGAGGCACGCAGCGTGACACTGATCGTGACAGGCGGCCTGCGGACGGCACCTGATTTCCTGAAAGCTCTGGCGCTGGGCGCGGACGCAGTGGCGGTATCCAATGCGGCGATGCAGGCGATCGGTTGCATCGCGATGCGGGCGTGCAACACGAACAACTGTCCGGTGGGGATTGCGACGCAGAAGGATCATTTGCGCAGGAGGCTGGAGATCCAGAAATCGGCGCTGCAACTGAAGAACTATTTTGAGGCGACGGTAGAACTGATGAAGGTGATGGCGCGGGCTTGCGGCTACCGGAGTATGGGCAAGTTCAACGTGGATGACCTGTCGACCTTCGACAAGACGATGTCCGAGCTGACCGGCATCCGGTTTGCGGGCATCCAGTAACCAGAAAACTGATACAAGACACCTTAAGATTATGGACCTTAAAGCAAAACTCGATGACCTGAACGCGATGGTACTCGAAGGCAAAGTCTTCGACGCGATCAACAAGTATTACGCCGACGAAGTGGTGGTGATGGAAAAGAATGACGTTGTCTCGAAGACGAAACAGGAGGCGCTGGACCGCGAGGGCGCGATCATGGAGGGCGTGGAAGAGTGGCTGAAGTCAGAGATCAAGTCGACCGCAGCGGGCGACAAGGTGACGATGGCTGAGTGGCATTTTGAATACAAGCACAGGGACATGGGGCACCAGGCTTTTGACCAGGTGACGGTCCAGCACTGGAACGACGTGGGCTTGATTATCTCGGAACGTTATTACGCACTTTACTAGAAGGATATCGAATGAGCACTACGACCCTCGTCTGGCACAAAGTACTGGATGCAAAAGACCTGCCGGAAGGCCGCGTGACGACGGTGACGGCGGGCACGACCACGATGGCGCTGACCCATTTCGAGGGTAAATTCCACGCGCTGGACAACAGCTGTCCGCACCAGGGGGGACCTCTGGGCGAGTGTTCGATTTAAAAGGGGGCCGATGGGGACTGCTGGCTGCGCTGTCCCTGGCATGGCTGGGATTTTCATCCGGCTACCGGCAAACCACCCGGCGGGTATGATGACGGTATCCCGACGTATCCGGTGGAAGAGCGGGAGGACGGTATATATGTCGGGATCGAGGAGAAGAAACCGCACGTGCGGACGAACTCGGACGTGATGGCGGAGACGCTGGTCAACTGGGGGGTGAAACATGTATTCGGAATGGTAGGACATTCCAATCTGGGGATGGCTGATGCATTGCGCATCCAGGAGGAATCGGGCAATCTGCAATTCTACGGAATCCGCCACGAGGGTGCGGCGTCGTTCGCGTGCTCCGCCTACGCGAAGCTGACGGGCAGACCGGCGGCATGCTTCACGATTGCGGGACCCGGTGCGACGAACCTGATGACGGGACTTTACGACGCGAAAGTGGACCGGGCGCCGTTACTCGCCTTGACGGGTCAGGTGGACACGCAGGTGCTGGGACCGGGAGCTTTCCAGGAAGTAAACCTGCATGGAGCGTTCACGGATGTGTCGGCTTTCAATCACACGGTGCTGCACGACAGCAAACACGGCGAACTGGTCTCGCTGGCGTTGAAGAATGCGATCCTGACACGGAATCCGGTGACATTGATCCTGCCGAACGAGGTGCAGGAAATCGAGAATCCGGAAGGGGAAGCCTCGTCGCCCGAAGGGCGGGTAACGGCACTGGAAATCCAGCCGCCGAAAGACCAACTGGAGGCCTGTATTTCGGCGATCAGGGCATCGAAGCGTCCAGTGATTATTGTGGGACATGGCGCTCGATTCGACATGGAGCGTATCATTGCCTTCGCGGAAAAGATCGAAGCGCCGGTATTGACGACTTTCAAGGGCAAGGGCCTGATCTCGGATCATCATCCACTAGGTGGTGGCGTATTGGGACGCAGCGGGACGCCGATTGCGAGCTGGTTCATGAACGAGTGCGACCAACTGATCGTGATAGGCGCGAGTTTCTCGAATCACACGGGGATCACGCCGAAAAAGCCGCTGATCCAGATCGACTTTGACCCGATGGCACTGGGGAAATTCCACAAGATCGATGTGCCGGTATGGGGCGAGATCGGGACAACCATGGAGGCCCTGAACACGGCCTTTGCGGAAAAGGTGGAGCGTCCCGGTATCCGTGACGAAGTGGCAGAACGCTGGGAGATCTGGCGGAAAGAAAAGACCCGTCGACTGGAGGATGACAGGGGCAAGGGAATCGGCTCAGCAGCAATTTTTGACGCGATGAACCAGGTCTGCCAGGAGCACGCGATCATCGCGGTTGACGTAGGCAACAACACCTATTCTTTCGGGCGTTATTTCGAAGCGTCGGGGAAGCAGGCGGTCCTAATGAGCGGTTATCTGGGGTCGATCGGGTTCGGGTATCCGGCGGCAATGGGTGCCTGGGCAGCAACTACGGAAGACGGCACACCGTGGCATGGACGTCCTGTCTGGGCAGTAACCGGAGACGGTGGATTTGGCCAATACATGATGGAAGTGCTGACAGCGGTGAAATACAAGATGAACATCACGCATGTGCTTCTCCATAACTGTAACCTGGGCAAGATCACGAAGGAGCAGCGGGCAGGAGAATTCGAAGTCTGGAAGACGGACCTGCATAATCCGAATTTTTCGGAATACGCAAACCTCTGCGGGGCAAAGGGAATCCGGGTAGAATCGCAGGACCAGATCCTTCCGGCGATGAAAGAGGCAGCGGCCTACGATGGGCCGTCGATGGTCGAGATCATGACGGACAAGGAGCTGGTTTAGACGATATCGCCGTCGATCCGGAGGTATCGTCGGAGGTATTTTGTAGCGATATAGAAGGGGATGGTGTCGACGAGCGCGGCGATGATCTTGAAGACGTAGCCGGTTAATATGAGCGCAATGAGCTGCGGCCAGAGCGGTTCATCCTGCTTAATGACGGCATCCAGCCCATGGGTGAGAAAATGGGTGATGAGGATGACGGCCACGGTATCGACAAGTTGACTGAAGAGGGTTGAGCCGTTGTTGCGGAGCCAGAGCTGCTTGCCTTTGGTCAACCGACGCAACCAGTGGAAGACATAGACGTCGACGAACTGGGCGGACAGGTAGGCGATCATGGAAGCGGTGACAGCGCCGAAGGTGAGGGCGCGGATTTCGAAGAAGACTGGGAGGCGACCGGCAACATCGCGGGCAGGTTCCCCGGTGGCCGGATCGAGTGTCTCGAATCCGGGCAAAGCTCCGCCCAGCCAGAGAATCAGGACGACCCAGACGTTGAGCCCGAGGCCGATCCAGACGACCATGCTGGCGCGTGCCTTGCCGTAGAGTTCACCGATGAGGTCGGTGCAGAGGAAGGTGATCGGGTAGGGAAGGACCCCTACCGCGACGGCAAAAACGTATCCGTAGGCTTCGAAGAGCTTGATGAAGCGCGAGATGCCGAGGATGTTGAGCATCGTGAGCGAACCCAGAAAGAGACCGGCGAGGACAAGGAAGAAATATTCGCGCCTGCGCCGTATGTGAGGCTTTATGGGTTCTGCTGACGCATCAAACATGAATCGGAATCACTGCGCTAATCCTTAAAACGTTGGATTGTAATAGAACTTGATGTGTTTGGCCTTACCATTTTCCCAGCGAGTGACCTGGACCTGATCCGGATTGAAGGTGGAACCATCATTCATATCCACTCGGAGGGAGTATTCGGCGAAGGTTACCCCGTTACCGTTGCCGTCGTCCTCACCGGTGCCAACTGAGTAGACAGTAATGCCGTGGTAGGTCTTAACCTGCTCGAGGACATTTTTTTCATGTGCTATGAGGTTATCCAGTCCGGTTATTTTGTCACCGGTCGGTTCTTCGTTCACGACGTCGTCGGCATAGAATTTTTCCATACCTTCGACGAATTGCCCGGTCTTGAGCATTTCCATGATTTCGTTTGTTTTTTCCAGCAGGGAATTAGACATGATAAGTAATACTGTTATGTGTTATGTATTTATTGTTAAGAAATATTTACGAAATTGTTTAGAGGCCATAAAAGACTCATTATTTCCGGTAAAATTGATATATATCGGAGAACCTGGGGCATTAATTCGCCCCCTATAATTTGACGAAAAGATAACTTTGGCGGAATGTTGTCAGGTTTCAAGATTTCAGGCATCAAATATACCGATTATGAGTATCAGCAGCGCACTTTATCCCACCAGGCCAAACAGGTATTACGACCGTGAATTCCTCACGGACGCTATTTATCGTGAACGGATCCCGGACATACAAAATCACGGAAGCGCTGCAATTCAGGGCGCGAATGTGCCAATTATCCAGGTGGGGATTTCTGATTTCAAGCTGCCGCTACATATCAAGGCAAAAAACGGAGAAAAGCACCGTCTGGAAGCATCGGTTGTCGGAACAGTTGGTCTGCAACAGGATTTCAAGGGGATCAATATGTCCCGGATCATGCGTGTATTCTATGAGTTCAAGGAACGCAGCTTTGACGTGGACACACTGTCGGATGTGCTGGATGCCTATCGTTTGCGTCTGAACAGTGCCACGGCACACCTGTCGATCCACTTTTCCTACCCGATGGTCAAACCGAGCCTGCGCTCCGGACTTGAAGGGTATCAGTATTATGATGTGAGTCTGGAGGGTCGTGTGCAGCCGGATGGTACTTTTCAGAAATACATTACTTTTGACTTCGTTTACTCATCGGCCTGTCCCTGTTCATCTGAACTTGCCGAACACGCCCGTGAAGAACGGAACATTTATGCAATACCGCATTCACAACGAAGCAGGGCACGGGTTAAAGTAGAACTTCAGCCTGACGCGAAATTGTATATCGAGGATCTACAAGTGCTTTGTGAGGTGGCTTTGCAGACTGAAACACAGGTCATGGTCAAGCGAGAAGACGAACAGGCTTTTGCTGAGCTGAACGGGGCGTATGTGAAGTTTGTAGAAGACGCCTCACGCCTGATGTATGAACAACTCGACGCCGATGAGCGTATCCGCGACTTTGAAGTGGCTTTGAACCACCTGGAGTCTCTGCATTCGCATGATGCAGTGGCGGTGATCTGCAAGGGTGTGCCGGGTGGATTCGACGGATCTTTTCGTGACTTCAACTCATTGAAGTGCTAGAGACTGGGGAATGCCAGTGGAAAAGTCAGCAAGCGCATCGAGCGCTGGCCCAGTCGTCGTGACTCGGCGGGTACATTTTAATGCTGCCCACCGACTGCATAATCCGGGTAAAGGTGACGCATGGAACGAGGAAACCTTTGGCCCCTGCAACAATCCGCAATGGCATGGGCACAACTATGAACTGGAAGTATCCGTCATAGGGAATCCCGATCCGGAGAGCGGCTACCTGATCGACCTGAAGGAGTTGAAGGATATTCTTGAAGAGAAGATCCTGAAGCCTTGTGATCACAGGAACCTGAACGAACAGGTTGCATTCCTGGAAGGTATTAACCCGACAGCGGAAAACCTTGTAATGGCTTTCTGGGGACAAATCGAAGACGCGATCAAGACGGATCGAAGAAGGCTGTATTCGGTGAAACTGTATGAAACCCCGAGGAATCTGGTGGAATACCGCGGTCCGGAAGGCTACAGGGATTAGACGGTCGGGACGGTCAGAGACTCGCCGTTTTGCTCAACGCGCAAGCCGAGGATATAGGGTACGGCGATTTCGGACCACTTATCGGGCTTGGGGTAGTCTGCCGCCATGTCTCCGAAGTTGGTCCGCAGCATGTCGGTATCCACGATTCCGGGACTGAGCGGGATGGCTGCCATGGTGTCGGGCAATTCCTTGGCGAGTGATTTGGTGAGGCCTTCAACGGCCCACTTGGAAGCGCAATAGCCAGAGATCGTAGGTATACCCATCCTGCCGGCGCCTGAACTGAGGGTCAGCACCATGCCTTTGTTCACCTTCATCATCAGGGGGACAAAAGCCTGAAGGATATTAAATGTACCCTTGATGTTGATATCGATGACATTATGGAGCTTATAACGGTCAATTTCCCATAGGTTGGAGTTGGAGTGGATCACGGCGGCATTATGGATCAGGTAGTCGACGGGCTTCTCCATGATTTTTTCAGCCCATGCCCGAACTGATTCGAAGTCCATAATATCGAGGGATTGGAAGGAGTATCTGTCGGCGAACGCTGTTTTCTCTTCGCTTGAAAGAGGATCTTCGCGACGGCCGCAACCGAATACGGAATGGCCGTCTTTCAGGAGTTTTCTGGCCAAGGCAAGGCCGAGGCCGCTAGTGATTCCGGTTATGACAAAATATTTCGTATCTGACATCAAAAGAATTATATTCTTCTAATGGTTGCGGGGTCAAAACTAAGCATCAGTAATCCGCACTGGGACTCGATTGTTCCGGTCAACTGGATGGGTTCGGCGATATAATCGATGATTTCATCAATCACGGGAGCGCCTTGAGTATCCGTAAGAAAGAAGTAAAGCGGAACATCATTCTTGCGCCGAACCAGTAAGACCGGGGGTATTCCGCCCTTGATGCAGACAGTTGCACAAGCGCGGTGGGTCTTGAGGTTACCGGGATTCATGGCGCCGTAGTAGCATTTTGAGTCGATGATTTCCCCGATTAAAGTCTGTTCGCCGATGAGGGTTACTTCGGGCTGAACCGGAAAATTCTGGGGCAGATCGAGAGTCTGGATTTCCTGAAGGGGATCGCCCTCAAACATGGTAACATCACCCCGGTAAATACTGCCAACCGACATTTTCACGAATTGACCGTCATATTGAGTAACGAGGTCTCGGGGCCAGTTTTCCTTGAACTGGTCGACGAGCATGTAGGACCGGCATTGATCCGTATTCGGAATGTGGACCGTTAAATGGGGATAGGGATCGGCACGGAAGATGCCTTCAATTTCCCGCAGGTCTGTGTAGTCGTAGCGACTGATACCGTATGTCTCCTGAAAGGCTGCAATGACTGAGCCGGTGATAACCGTTATCAGCGCAAGAATAATGGCATAGGCCCGGACTTTGGATTTCAAAGTCTTCTGCATTTCCGGCTGCCAGCCGATAAAAAACAGGTCTTCTTTTTCAGGTTCAGTCATGTTCAGGACAGTAAGGCGGGTTCAGTGGCTGTACCGGGCGGATTGGGCTGAGGATGGACAAAGATTGTTCCGTCGACCACACGGACGTTGAAAGTGGGGATCTTTTCAGTGAAAGGAGGAGGTGCGGCACCGTTGTGGGGCTTGTATTGAAAGCTGTGCCATGGACAGGTTATGCAACCGAAGGCATATTTACCTTCACCGAGGGGACCGTTCTGGTGCTGGCAGACATTGGAAACGGCGGACACCTTGAGCCGGTTATCGTCGTCCTCATCAAAATACTTGAAAACGGCTACACGTTCGCCGGACAGGCTGACGATTTTTGCCCGGTTATCAGCAATTTCATTCACATTGCCGATATTGACAAATCCATCATTTTCCGGTGACGGCAGGTCGGCCATCTTCTTTTCCGAAGCGGATTCCCTTGATGCGGCGATGATATGGAGGGCACCAATGGCAACCGCCCCGCCCAGAGTCATGAAAACATAAACAGGTGACTGTTCGGTTTGTAATATCCCCAGTGATACGTGGATGACCAGCAAGATGTAGGCGACATAGACCAGCATGTGCAACGCCTTCCAGACCGGTGCAGTAAGATTCGCCAGCCAGAAGTCATGGCTGGTGGCTGCCATGAGAAAGAGAATAAAGAGGGCAATCGCCCCGAACGCCTGAAAAGGAATCCATGCAAGGTCTCCGGTAAAGGGGCTGTGGAGAAATATATTGAAGAGGGGATTCACAACGCCACCGAGGTGGTAATAGAATATAGCCAGGATTGCATGCATCATCGCCAGGAGGAACATGGTGACACCCATGTGGCGGCGGTTGTAGAGCAGCGGCAGGAATACTTTATTCAGGCGTGCAAGGGGTCCGGTAATAAGGATGATATGTAAGAGGACAAATGAGGCCGTTCC
>CAYQCG010000059.1:0-8277 GCA_964415925.1 uncultured Puniceicoccaceae bacterium
GGCCGCATCTTCAGAGCAACCTTGGTCAGCAGCCGAGCACGCCCAACCCGTTTACAGAACGGGTAAAGGAAAGAACTAGCGCGGAGGCATGACATCCCGGGAGGCTCATGAAGCCAGGGTTCAAAGCCGACGACTGGAATTGGCACACACTTGCAAGACCCTCTTTTCTTCCGGGAATATAATAACTCTGGAAATTGGCTGTGGGCATGGTCATTTTCTGGCGGCTTACGCAAAAGAGTTCCCGGACGAGTTCTGTGTTGGCATTGATATCGTGAGTAAGCGTGTCCGCAAGGGTCAGTCCAAGCAGAGCAGGGGAGAGCTGGAAAATCTCGTCTACCTCAAAGCTGAGGCAAGGGATTTCCTGCATGTATTGGCACATGATGTCGTGATTCAGCGATGTTTCATTCTCTTCCCGGATCCCTGGCCAAAAAAACGTCATGCAAAGAAGCGTTTGATCCAACCGGACTTTTTGTCGCAACTAGCCTCAAGGATGTGTCCTGAAGGGTGGCTTTATTTTAGAACGGATGACGACCCGTATTTTGAATGGACACTGGAACGTCTGGCTGCTCATCCAGACTGGGAGCTTGATGAGGAAGAGCCATGGAGATTCGAACAGGAATCTTTTTTTCAATCACTGATGAGTGGCTGGAAATCCTTAATCGCCCGCTGCCTGAAAGAAGCTGTTTCCCAGTAGAATGAATTGTGCGAAAATGATCAACCCCAGAACAATCCACGCCCCCCGGAAAAACCAGTCCACCCTGAGCTTGCGACCTTTGCCGGCATTAGGTGGAGGTTGCTTATGGGGATTTACCGTTTTCAGGCCTTTTAGTTGGCGCATGCCTCCGGTAATATCGCTGGCTTTGGGCATACACTCACTATCTTGGGAAAGTATTTTGGGTCAAATGCATATCAATAGGCAATTTCTCCACTTTCAGGATGCCCTTCCCGGAGATTGCGCTTGCCTCCGCACTGCTTTTCCCCAACACAATCAATTTTTAGATCGGCTTCAGCATTATGCGTCTATTCTTCTTATATTTTAGTCTATTCTGCACTCTGTATTCGGTGCCTTTATACGGGGCAGATGAGTCAACCCTTGAGGCTGCCGAGACTAGTGCTGCCGTTTCCCCTTATGCCTATGTCCTGACCGAAGTTGGAGGATTCCCCATTACCAATTCGATGGTCATGGGATTAGCCATATCACTGGCTCTGATCGTGGCAATACGGTCAATGGTTGGAACACCTCAGACTGTGCCGGGGAAGGGACAAGCGGTTATAGAATCATTGGTTACCGGCGTACGAGATTTGATCGAACCAATTGTGGGTAAGCATATGGTAAAGCCCACTTTTCCCATACTGGTAGGGCTTTTCACCTTTATTCTTATACACAATTGGAGCGGCTTGCTGCCTGGTGTGGGCGCCTTCGGATTTTATGACGACCACGGTCATCTTGATTACTGGATGCGTCCCGCCAATGCGGATTTGAATACGACTATCGCTCTGGCTCTCGTTCATTTTGCGGCGTGGATTTATTTTGTGATGCGATATGCGGGTCCCGGGATCCTCTTCTTCGACCTATTCGGTAACAAGGCAGATAAAAAGGAAGTACCCTTACCCATTTACCTGTTTCTCTTTTTCATGTTCTTTTTCGTCGGCCTGATTGAGGTGATTTCTATCCTCTTTCGTAATGTTTCATTGCCTTTCCGACTCTATGGAAATGTCTTTGGTGGAGAAAACCTACTGGCTGCAATGACTGATATGGCTGACAAGCTGGGCATTTTCGGCCTCCTTCTACCCGTCCCGTTTTACTTTCTGGAATTACTCATCGGCCTTGTGCAGGCCCTCGTTTTTACACTGCTGGTTGCGGTCTACATTGGCCTTATTTGTAACCACGACTCGGAGGAGCACGCACATGCCTGAAACTTTCGCGTTCCGGGACCATGCCACGCCGTCCGGTTTTACTGACCCAATCCGGCTCCGTGTGTGGGCGGGCGCGTCACTGATTAACAACCTAAAACAGGAAATATAAAATAATGATCCAAATCCTCGCACAACTCACAGGTGATCTGGGCGCAGGCCTAACCGCAGCACTCGGCTGTACGGCCGCTGCTACAGGTGTAGGCCTCGTAGGTATGAAGGCTGTTGAAGCCGTCGGGCGCAATCCCGGTGCCAGTGGTAAAATCCTCGTTCAGTCCATCATTGGTATGGCACTAGCAGAGGCGGTTGCCTTTTACGCCCTCTTCCTCTACTAAGGTAATGTTTTACTGCCGCCGGTACTCACCGGCGGCAGTTTCGATAATCAGACACGGTCATGGATTACTCCCTCATTCTGAATATAGCTGCCGCAGGTGCGGAAGGCGCTGATAGCGCTGGTACGGTTGCCGAACTCGCCGGTAAGTTTGGTATAGATATACAGCTGATCATTGCCCAAATTGTAAATTTCGGGCTGGTGGTTTTCCTCCTTTACAAGTTCGCCTTTAAGCCGGTCATCAAAACGATGGACGAGCGTCAACAAAAGATCAGTGATGGTCTTCAGTATGCCGAGGAAATGAAGTCAAAGCTATCTGAAGCTGAAAAAACCCATGCTGAAACACTCAAACAGGCCCAGCAGGAAGCTCAGGAAATCCTGGTTGAAGCCCGGAAACAGTCCAAGGAATACTTTGAGCAACAGACTCAGGAAGCGACAAGTAAAGTTGAAGCAATGCTGGAGAAGGGCAGGGAGGCAAATGAGCGGGAACGCAATAAAATGCTTTCGGAGGTAAGACAGGAAGTTGCACATCTCGTAGTTCAGGCAACCGGAAAGGTATTGCGAAAGGAACTCAGCGATGACGAAAAGTCCCGCTACAACGAATCTGCTGCCAAGGAGATTGCCAACCTGAACTAGTCATGTTGTCCAAACAGGATCAGAAACTGGCCAAGAAGCTCGCCGCTCTCACTCTACAGCACGGCGAGGCGGGTATTGCTTCTATTATTGAAGTCTTCAAAAAGCTTCTGGCGCCGCGTCCATTGCAGCAAAAGAGGCAATTGATAAAATACTATCTGAAATCCTTGCGACGTGCATATGATCAGACCGTCCTCGTTATTGAACATGCAGGTCCAATTTCCCAAAATGACATCGACCGTCTGCAACAAGATATGGCACGACGATTGAATCGATATTTGACTGTCCGCACCCAGGAGAATGTTGAGCTGATCGGGGGACTTCGTCTCAGCGTGGGTGATCGAGTGTTCGATGCATCAATTGCCAGCTATCTTCAAAGACTGGAGAATTCTGTAACATAATTAATTTTACACACTTAATGCTGTTAAAAAAAAGATTTTTCATAGCTTTTGTTGCTCTACTACTTGGTAGCAGGATCGTTGCTGAGACAATAGAACTTACCATTGAAGGTAAGGTTTTTTCCCTGAAGTTGAACCAATCTAACATTCTTCAACTAGAAGATGGGACAACACTGACGGTTATTGTTACACCCGGCTCTAATTGGGAAATGAAGGAGTATTCTGGTAATTACTTCAATTTTAGTGCTCCTGAAAGCTATAGATTTAATTTCAGCAAGGATAATGCTGGCTTGTATACCGCAAGATGTACACCAGAACCTGATGAACTTATATTTATTACAGAAATGTCACAAGATAAGTATAAGCAATCTTTTCTTTATCAAGCTACGCGAGAAAACGTCTCATTAAAATATGAAGGTCAAAATATCACTTTAAAGGATGGCAATGTCCTATCTGGAAGGCTTTTCAAAGAGAGGCGAGGTAACATTACATTTAATCTCTACATGTATGCAAAAGAACATGATGATATTATTACGGTGGCCTTCTTTAGTCTTAAGGAGGAATCACCCCATACTACATTGATGAATCAAATATTGGGTAGCCTTACGTTTTCACAATAGACATATTTTCATTGTTTCCAACATCTCTAATCAAACATAGCATCCCTTTTTAGTATGAGCGACATAGTAACCCAAATTGAACAGGAAATCAGCAGTCTGATTACCAAAACCCAGGAGGCCAACGTCGGGAGGATCGTTTCGGTGGCAGATGGAGTAGCGCGTCTCGAAGGACTGTCACAAGTTATGTATAACGAGATGATCGAGTTTCCGGGAGGTGCGACTGGCATTGCCTTAAATCTCGAAGAAGATGAAGTCGGAGCAGTAGTCTTGGGTGATGCAACTAAATTGAAAGAAGGCGATACTTGTAAAACTACCGGTAAGCTGCTTTCGGTTCCTGTTGGTAAAGGCTTGTTGGGGCGAGTTGTGAACGCTTTGGGTCAGCCGGTGGACGGCAAAGGTGACATTCTTTCCGATACTAACTATCCAGTCGAAAAGATTGCTCCTGGTATCATCCCACGTAAGTCGGTTGACCAGCCGGTCCAGACAGGGATTATGCCGATCGACGCCATGATCCCGATTGGCCGCGGTCAACGTGAGTTGATTATTGGGGATCGCCAGACCGGTAAAACGACCATTGCGATCGACACAATTATTTCCCAGGCTCGCATTAACCGCGAAGGTGAAGCCAGCGGAGACCCGGATTTTCGCCCTCTCTATTCAATCTACGTTGCAGTTGGACAAAAGAACGCCAACGTCGCCCGGACCATCAAAGTCCTGGAGGATGCGGGCGCAATGGAATACACAATCATTGTATCGGCACCGGCCGCGGAAAATCCAGCTAACCTTTACCTTGCTCCTTACTCTGGATGCGCGATGGGCGAATGGTTTATGGATAACGGGATGGACGCTCTGATTGTTTATGACGACCTTTCCAAACATGCGGTATCGTATCGCCAGATTTCACTGGTCTTGAAACGTCCTCCCGGCCGTGAGGCTTTCCCCGGTGATGTTTTCTACTTGCATTCACGCCTGCTTGAACGTTCCGCCCGTATCAACGAGGAACACGGAAATGGTTCATTGACTGCTTTACCGATCATCGAAACTCAGGCAGGTGACGTATCTGCCTATATCCCAACCAACGTTATCTCCATCACTGACGGGCAGATTTTCCTTGAGACGGATTTGTTCAACCAGGGGATACGTCCTGCGATTTCGGTTGGTTTATCTGTTTCCCGTGTCGGATCAGCGGCTCAAATCAAAGCACTCAAGCAGGTTGCAGGTAAGATCAAATTGCAGCTTGCCCAGTACCGCGAGCTGGAAGCCTTCGCGCAGTTTGGCTCTGACCTGGATAAGCGCACAAAACAAACCCTCGACCGTGGTGCGCGTTTGGTGGAACTCTTCAAGCAACCACAGTTCTCACCAAAGCCTGTTGCCATCATGGTTTGCCTGTTATGGGCGGCCAACAACGGCTTTTTTGATGATCTTGAAACAAAGAAAGTTGCACACGCCAGCAAGGAGCTTCAGGAACGACTCGAAACCGGGAAGAGCAACCTGCTCAAGAAAATAGTCACCCAAGGCAAGATTGATGATGATCTTGAAGCTGAAATCAAGTCAGCAGTAGAAGATTGGAAGAAAGCATATAGCGCGTAATGGCGAATTTAAGAGACATCAAAAGACGCATCCGCTCGGTTAAGAATACGGGTAAAATTACCCGTGCCATGCAGTTGGTGGCAGCGTCGAAGATGAAGAAGGCGCAGGACCAGGCAGTTGCAGGTCGACCCTATGCACAACTACTGGCCGAGATTCTCCATACTTGTTTTAAAGCCACAAAAGAGGAGGAGATACACCACCCCCTGCTGGAAGATCGTGAGCTAAGGAAGCGCGGTATTCTTGTCATTTCTACTGATAAGGGTCTATGCGGTGGTTTGAATGCAAACCTCTTTCGCAAACTTACCGATGAGACAGGTCGTGAAAATACTGCCTTTGTTACAATCGGGCGTAAAGCGACTCAGTTCATTACCCGTACGGGGCGCAACTTGATGGCTGACTTCACTGTTAGTGATGAAGCACGGTTCGGTGAGGTGCGTCCGGCGGTTGAATTATTATTGAAGGGTTACTTCGAAGAGGATGTAGACAGTATCGAAGTTTTGTATTCCCGCTTCATTAACAACCTCAAGCAGGAACCCGCCCTTGTGAAAATAGCACCGCTTTCCGATATCAAGTCGCTTATCAAGGATGTCAGCGCGACTCATGACTACACGGCAGAGGAGCCCATGTCAGATGATCAGCGTGATATCAAGTTTGAACCGGCACCGGCTCAGATCCTCGAGGAGCTGCTTCCTTTGTTCGTCAAGCGTGAGATCTACCACATGGTGTTGGAGGCTAAAGCGAGTGAGCACAGTGCGCGGATGGTTGCAATGAAAACCGCCACCGACAATGCCAAGGAACTGGTCGACCGCCTCACCCTTGACTATAATAAAGCTCGTCAAGCTGCCATTACTCAGGAAATCGTCGAAATCTCCACCGCTACCGCTGCCACTGCGGGCCAGTAGGTCAATGGGGCTAAGGATACTCGCCGCGATCTGTTTTACCATCCTCACTGGCTGTACGGCGGTTGAGACGATTGACGCCCCGAGACCGGATCGGGTTACTCCAACGGACGGGATCTTTTCTATGCAGCGTGGCTGGTTCACAATGGAGGAAGCCTGTGCGGAAGTCGAATGCCGGGAACCGCGTCGAGTTCTCCTGCGGATGAATAATTCTGAATTCTACCGTGAAGAGGTGGTAGCCTCGCCATATGTTTTTGATGACGTCGTATACATCCTGCCGGGTGAGGGCTTCTACGTTGAATTTGACCGTAAAGTCAGGCAGATAGTAAATCTCCATTACACACCGGAGCGTAAACGCGTCCGCGAAGTCCTCTACATTGTTTTCGCTCAGGTGCAGGATGAATATGGCCGCTGGGTCAGCAGCTTATCTGTAGATGTCTGGGGAGCGGACGTCGTTACTTTCGACGCTGCTGCCTACATGCCCGGATTTACCAACCCAAAACCGCTTGTCCCAACCGATTACGTCTATGGCGACCGCGGCTACAACCAGACATGGCAGCAACCCATCGTGGAGGTGATGCTCTCGAATTTCCGTATTATCAGGTAAATGAAGAATGAATTAAGAAAAATTCGTTTGCTTGCATCTGGTTTTCCATCTGTGTTTATCCCATTCATTTTGGCTTCTTTTTAACTCATGAGTAATCTTGGTAAAATCAATCAGGTCATCGGCGCGGTCGTTGATGTTCAATTTGACGAGGACAAGATCCCCGCTCTTCTTCAGGCGCTGGAGATCGACTACAAGGTTGGCGTTGAGGACAAGAAACTCACGCTTGAAGTCCAGCAACACCTTGGAGAGGGGATGGTTCGAGCCGTGGCCATGAGCAGCACTGAGGGCTTGGTCAGGGGGATGGACGTGATCGATACCGGCGACGCTATTTCTGTCCCGGTAGGAGAGAAAGTCCTGGGACGTATTTTCAATGTCACCGGTGATACGGTAGACGAGCGCGGTCCCTGCGATACTGGCGAACGCTGGCCGATCCACCGCCAGCCTCCGACACTTGTTGACCAATCAACTGAGGCTGAAATTCTCGAGACTGGAATCAAGGTCATCGACTTGATCTGCCCCTTCATCAAGGGCGGTAAGGTTGGTGCCTTCGGAGGTGCCGGCGTCGGCAAGACAGTGATCATCATGGAATTGATCAATAACATCGCCAAAGCCCACGGGGGGTATTCTGTATTTTCCGGGGTGGGTGAGCGTTCCCGCGAAGGAAATGACCTTTACTGGGAAATGTCCGATTCGGGTGTTATCGACCAGGATAATATTGAAAACTCCAAGGTAGCACTGGTTTACGGGCAGATGAATGAGCCCCCCGGTGCACGTATGCGTGTGGGCCTGTCTGGTCTAACCATGGCCGAGTACTTTCGTGATGAGAAAAACCAGGATGTTCTTCTCTTCATCGACAATATTTTCCGTTTTTCTCAGGCCGGATCAGAGGTTTCCGCGCTTCTCGGTCGTTCCCCTTCAGCGGTCGGTTATCAGCCGACTCTCGCTGAGGAAATGGGTAACCTGCAGGAGCGTATCACCTCGACCAAGAAGGGCTCCATCACTACCATTCAGGCCATTTACGTTCCCGCTGACGACTTGACCGATCCCGCACCGGCCACCACCTTCGCCCACCTCGACTCCACCATCGTACTCGAGCGCCGTATTGCAGAGTTGGGTATCTACCCGGCGGTCGATCCACTCTCATCCACTTCCAACGCCTTGGATCCCTCTATCGTCGGCGAAGAGCACTTCCAGGTTGCCCGTGGCGTACAGCAGGTCTTGCAGCGCTACAACGACCTGCAGGACATCATCGCGATCCTGGGCATGGATGAGCTCTCACCGGAAG
>CAYQCG010000060.1:0-8259 GCA_964415925.1 uncultured Puniceicoccaceae bacterium
CCATACCTGCCCACTTCACTAAGCATCATCGAAGAATCTCTGAATGTGTCCTTAAATCTTAGAAGGACAATAGAGGGGATGCTGCACACTGGGTCCATAACACACTTACCCTTCGAATATGAGGATCTTGAACCGTATTCGCTGGCTCTCAAGTGGCAGGGACGAGACCGAATGATTGAGCAAATCGACCTTTCCCTCGACCAGGGACCGAAAGAAATTGAAGCCCGCTTGAGCGTTGACCTGACTGATCCGGTCATACCCAAGCTTGAAATAAAATCACTTTTAGCAGACACGGGGCAAGAGGTGTGGTCTCTTGTCGCGCCGTCAATCGTAAGTCGCCAAGGGTCTGCCTGGGAATGGTCGGAGATCAATATAAGCTCTAACAACTCTTCAGGTCCTTCCCTCCAAGCATCTGGCCGCTGGGATCCTGTCGGTCCCACAAAGGTCGATTTGGAGGTAACCCAACTAAAGCATGACGACGTGGCACTTTGGTGGCCAAAAGCACCCGAATTGGGTTGGTATGTCGACTATTTCCGGGCCTCACTGGCGATAGATCGATCAATGGGAGCAGGTTCCGCCTGGACAGGTGGGCTGCAAACATCGATTACCTGGCAAGGATCCGAGGGTATATCATTGCCCATTGCTGTTGAACTATCGCTGGACGATTCAGGGATAGCGGTTGAGAACCTTGCCCTACAGCTCAATTCGGAGGAAACCTTTACCGTATCGGGCCGCCTTCCAGTGATGCTGAACTCTCACCCAGAGCAAATTATAGAGTTATCTCTTGTGCCCACCGGTGAGTTTTCCATTAGAGGAAATTTACCCAGACTGAATACTCCAGATGAACTGGTATGTGATCTTCCCCTATCCCTGCAGTCAGTACAGGCTGACTTTTTATTGAATGGTCCCATTACAGACCTTTCAGGACATATTACGGCAAAAGCGGAACGATTGATTTGGAACTCCGAAAATTCACCGGATTTACGCGATGTTCTCCTGCGATTATCCCTCAACCCTCGTCGGATCAACTTGACAAACTTATCAGTCAGGCTTGGCGATGCACCGTATTCGAGCAATGTGAGCGGCAGTCTGGAAGGAAATTTCCTTAAATTGACTGAGGCTGAGAATGTGACCGAACTATGGCAGGAAGTTGCCCTGCAACTACATACCGAAGATTGGCCACTTGCCGCTTTGGGCGGTTTTCTACCAGCTTTTCTAGAACCAACCGGTAAAGTAACAGCCACAGTCCAAAAGACAGCTGGCGAAGGGTTTACGGGCAACTTTAAGTGGCAAGAATTATCCCTCAAACCTGCAGGTGGCATGGCCATTCGGAACCTCAACGGGCAGGCACAGCTTAACAATTACCGGCTTGAGTCTATCCTATTGCGGGGTACCGCGGGCGGCAATCCGATGACCCTGACAGGGTGGGTCGATATCCAGCAACCATCCCGTCCAGCCTTCCAGTTTAATCTTCAAGCGGATCATCTCAACCTGGTCCGATCAACGGATGTGATCCTTCGGGCTGCCCTAGACCTGGAAGTTTCCCGATTAACGTCTGACGATCCGGGATTGATAAAAGGGACCATCCGGCTGAACGACAGCTTATTTTTACAAGACTTGCGTAATTACACTAGACGCGGAGTAGCGGGCGTAAGCCGTCAGCCTCCATACTTCTCTGTGGAGGAAGCACCCTGGGACGCCATGCGACTGGATGTAAGACTAGAGGGCAATGATTTTCTCAGGGTACAGACACCGGTTTTTCAAGGCGATGTTTCTGCCCAATTTACACTTGGCGGCACTCTTAAACAGCCTTCGCTGATTGGCCGGGCTGAAAGCGAGAAGGGGGCATTTCTCTTTCCTTTTGCACGCCTGCCGATAGATGAAGTTTCAGCCCGTATAACGCGGGATGATACCTCCACCTTGAAATTGAATGGCTCTGGACGCGGAGTCGCTTTCGGATATCAGCTAAATATTCAACTCACCGGGACCTCACAAAGCCCCGAGATTATTCTATCATCAACACCTTCGCTGCCTCCTGATCAGATTTTTTTGATGCTCACCAGCGGGGCAGTGCCCAATCAAGACACCACAGAGGTAAGTCAAACCCAGCGTGCAGGCCAGCTCGCCCTTTTCCTTGGTCAGGATATATTTTCTGATCTTCTTGGCAGCGAAGGTAGCAATCGCCTCGAAATTCGCACTGGCGATGGATTGTCACCCTATCGTCGCACCGGGAACGTCCTTGAGTATCGTCTTAACAATCGTTGGTCCCTCCTTGGTGAATACGACGAATTTGGAGATTACAATATCGACTTTCGTCGTATTATATTTAGCCAGTGAGACCTCGTATCCTTATTCTGCTCTGGATTATACTCAACCCTATTTGGGTGCTGGGAGCATCCGATAACGTTGTTGTGGAACTGAATGGCATCGGATGGCGTGCAGGTTCCCGGCTTGAGCGCATTTTGACCCAAGTATTGGCAGAGCCTGAACCAGCCGTAATCTCAGGAGTTCAGGTTGAGGACCTCCTTTTCATCCTCCGGAACGAGCTGCTTGAAAAAGGTTACCTGAAGATCGCAATCTCCTATACACTGACTGGTCCCGATGATGAAATCATCGCGGAAGACGACTGGAATCAAGAGATATCCCTGCCCCTGATAGAGTGGTCGCAGGTAGTTCGAATCCAACTGCAAGTTGAGCTTGGACAGCGCAGTTATTTTGAAGAAATCAGCTTTACCGGCCTATCCGCTGTTTCAAGTAAAACCGCACAGTCCTTCTTTTATCCGTCCGGGGCCTTATTTATTTCGGAGGCAGAACGAGCTTATTCGCCTGGCGGCTTGACGAGTGGCATGCAATCCCTAACGCAACAGCTGGTGCAAATGGGTTATCTGCAGGCTGAGATAACAACGTCAAGTAAACCACTCATTGCCGAAAATGGTGCCGTCACAGTCGACTTAACCGTGCAGGAAGGACCGCTCTTTAAATGGGGAGAAATCGAATTGATCTGGCCAGAAGATGTCCCTGAGGACTTGACGCAAATCACGCAGAGCATGACTCCCCTGCAAGGCCCAGTGCGTAAATCAGATGCCGAAGCCCTGGTTCGCGATATACGTAACAGGTTATTTGGGAGAGGTTTCGCCGATGCAAGGGTCCTCTTTACGATCATCCAGAGGAATGTATCCGAAAATAGTGCTTCCGCCCGGGCAGACATACGCCTTAATATTGAGACAGGTCCTCAAGTGCGCCTGGGTGAAATCCGCTTTGTTGGTAATGAACAGACATCTTCGGGCTTCCTCCAGCGTACCGCAAATCAACCAATAAATGGCCCATGGCTTAATCCGGTAGAGGTGGATCAAGCCACTTTTGCACTTGGACAATTAGGTATTTTTAACTCTATCGATGCCAGCATCGATAGTATCGCAAATACAGAGCAGCCCGATAGAAACATTCGTAACGTAGTTTTTTCGCTAGAAGAACGTGATCGCTACGATTTAAGCGTCTTGTTTGGGTGGGGTAGTTTTGAGCAACTTCGTCTGGGTGTAGAAGGAAACGCCCTCAATCTCTTTGGGCGTGCTCATGTGGCGCGTTTCCGCCTTCGGCAATCCTTCCGCAGCTCGGGTGGACAAATTTCCTACACGATCCCGCGTCCTTTTCTGGGATTTACGGTCGCTCAGGCCAGGCTTGCGGGCCTCCTTCGTAACGAAATTTCCTTTGATCGCCAGGAAGCTTTGGTTGCCCTCGGACTCAGGCGAGCAATCGGGCAAAGTGCCTGGGAGCTGTCCATGGAATATCGTTTTGAACTACTACGCTCGCGCAAAATTGAGACACAGGAACTTATCGGTGATACGCGGGCTAATGTGGGCAACCTGCTGATTGGCTTGGCCCGGGATACGCGAGATCGCGTAATCTTCCCACGTGAAGGAAGTGCCTTTTCAGGCGAACTGGAACTAGCTTCCACCGTGCTAGGGGGAACGGTCAATTACCCTCGGCTCGAAGTCCGAGCATCCCACCATCAATCGTTGCATAGCGAAAATGTCTTCGCGCACTTCGGCTTTACTGCAGGAGTGCTCGACCCCTTACAAATGAGTGACGCTGCTGAGTTGCCCTTCAATAAGCGTTTCTTTCCAGGCGGTGAAAATTCAATCCGCGGATACATCGAAGGTGATGCCTCTCCTCAGGATGCCGAAGGGAGAGCCATTGGAGCAGAGGCCTTTGCACTTATCCAGACTGAAGGTGAACTTCGCCTGACACGTTCGCTTTCCGGGGTGATTTTTCTAGACGGCCTGTGGACATTGGACAGATTTAACGATCCCGATCACACTTTATTAGCAAGCATCGGCATGGGGCTTCGCTATAGTACACCTCTTGGTCCTTTGCGCCTCGAATACGGCTACAACCTCAACCCACGATCCGGAGACCCCGTTGGCACCCTGCATTTTGCTCTCGGCACAGCATTTTAGTCGGTTGTTCATCTTTACGGCTACAGTTCAGGATCCGTAATAGAACGCTTTTTAAGAGCATGTTAATTCTATGGAATATACTCTTTTAAAAACTGCTTTTGGGAAGTGAAAATGCGGATTCGAGTCACTCCAGACATCGTTAAAACACTGTGATTCTCGCTATGGTTGTTGGTTTAACCTGAAAAATAGTCGACCTAGTGAAAACACGCTATCTGATAAGATTCTAGAGATTGAAAATTGCTGGATAGCGACATCCATGTAGCTTAACAAAAGACCAACTAAGGAGCCTTTTTTACCTTGTCATCAATTTATTTACATTACATCTAAATAATTAGAAAGTCTGAATTCTGCCCCCAGTTTGTTTGCCCCACAATAGATGCTTCTCTCAATCGATTATAGATATATCCTGATAAGTAGATTATTACCTGTATTTTGCTCCGTTCCAGTAATTAAACGATCTAATCCAACTGCTGTCGGGTCAGGCGTAAATGTTGCACGAGGCAGAATTCACACTTGGGCTTACAACTCATTTGGCAGGGAGCGTTTGCTTCTGGAGCTTGCAATGAAGGCTCAGACAAAGACATTCAAAAAACTCGTAAAGCTGACTAACTACAACCCTTGAGTTAATGAAGCTAAGCCCGCACTTGCCTCTCATTTTTTTCGTTTTACCCGTCATTAATGTATGGTCGGTTGATCGTCTTGATAATCTAGAGGAGTGGAGCATTTATCGCGGCGACTCAAGAGGCACCCAATTCGCGGAACTCGCTCAGATTAATGCCGCTAATGTTAACCGACTCAAGCCGGTTTGGGAGTATCACACAGGCGATGCTGGAAAGCGTACTTCCAGTTACGCCAACCCCATTATGGTGGATGGTATCATTTACACTTCAACGCCTTCCTTGAACTGTGCCGCGATCGATGTCCGAACCGGTGAAGAAGTATGGTTCTTCGACTCATCCAAGCACAATTCCGGGGGCAAGCTAATTACCGGTCGCAACCGCGGTGTTGTCTATTGGGAGGGAGACAGGGCGCAGGCTCGCATTTTTGTCTTCGTCCGCGACCGTGTTTATGCTGTAGACGCAAAAACCGGCGAACTCATCACGAGTTTCGGCGAGGACGGTCACATCGATTTGCGAAAAAACCTTGGAATTGATCCCGGTGAGGCTTCCATAGAAGTCACTACCCCCGGTATCATTTACAATGATATTTTGATAGTGGGATCACGTGTTCCAGAAGGTTACAACTCAACTCCCGGTCACATCCGTGCATATAATGCTATTACAGGTGAATTTGTGTGGATATTTCATACGATTCCCAAGCCCGGTGAGTATGGCTATGACACTTGGGAATTCGTCGATGAAGAAAAGTACGGAGGGGCCAATCCTTGGGGAGGCTTCACGCTGGATCCGGATCGTGGCTGGGTCTTCTGTGCGACCGGTTCACCTAACTCTGATTTTTATGGCGGTTTTCGCAAAGGCCAGAACTTGTTTGGCAATTGTGTGCTGGCACTCGACGCATTAACGGGCAAACGCATCTGGCACTACCAAACGGTGCATCACGACCTCTGGGATATGGACAATCCCTCTGCTCCCGTGCTGGTGGCATTCAGCAAGGACGGTAAAGAGAAAGATGCCGTCGTTCAGTTTACGAAAATGGGCTTCACTTTCGTACTAGATCGCGAGACGGGAGAACCATTGTTCCCGACGCCAGAAATGCCTGTTCCGCCATCGACGGTGCCTGGGGAGGAAGCATGGCCAACTCAGCCGATTCCTCTAAAGCCACCGCCGCTGGGGAGGACAATGATTACTGACTCGGAGCTCTCTCGCATCAGTCCCGAGGCATATGAACACGTACGGGAAATTTTTAACCGCTATAACAAAAGTCCTATATACACGCCTCCCAGTCTGCGTGGAGAGCTTCAGGCACCCGGTTTTCTGGGGGGAACTCAATGGCATGGGGGATCCTTCGATCCCCACATTGATGTCATATATGTCAACTCCCACGAAGGTCCCGGAATCGTCAAATTACGCGAGTCTTTAGAACCCGTTGGAAATGGTGAAGTCTCACAGATAGAGAAAGGCGCCTTTCTCTATCAAAACAACTGCATTGCCTGTCATGGCGCAAACCGCGAAGGGATTCCCCCTGTTTATCCCTCACTTGTTGATTCGACCCTTTCAGAAGACGAGGCCAAAGAGATAATCCGCGAGGGGAAGGGTCTCATGACTGGATACCCTCAATTCTCAGACCAAGACCTGAACGCATTATATAACTATATCAAAACCCCGGCGGATGCGAATGTGGAAGTTGATCCAAAGCAGGGTGTATTACGGTATCACTTTGCAGGTTTTACACGTCTCAGAGGTCCTGATGGCGAGCCAGGCATACGACCGCCGTGGGGCACACTCAACGCGATAGATCTTTCGAGTGGCGAAATTCTTTGGAGGGTACCTTTGGGTGAATATCCCGAGTTGGTTTCAAAGGGCATAAGGAACACCGGTGCGATGAATTACGGAGGGGTCGTTGCCACAACAGGAGGTGTTATCTTTGTGGGTGCGACACCTGATGAAAAGATCCGGGCATTCGAGAAGCATAACGGCAACCTTCTTTGGGAGTACAAACTTCCCGCAGCTGCTTACTCCACACCCAGTACTTTCATGTTTGATGGCAAGCAATACCTTATCGTTTCGGCCTTTGGCGGTGGCAAGAACGGGACACCTTCAGGTGATTCCATTATTGCCTTTGCCCTTGATGAAAAGGAACCAGCGCACCCCCAACATCATCCACGGCCAGAAGACGAGGGTTGGATATCCCTATTCGAAGGCAAAAGCCTGGATGGTTGGGTACATCTCAATGGCTCTCATACTTATAATGTTGAAGATGGTGTTATTGTGGGTCGTACAGTCCCTAGTAGTGCGAATTCCTTTCTCTGTACCAAACGTGAATTCAGTGATTTTGAACTGGAGGCCGAAGTATGGATAGATGATGTCACGAACTCAGGGATACAATTTCGATCACGAACACGGGAGACAACCATCGGCAGTCGATGGTCTGAAACCGCCGGCCGGGTTTATGGGCCACAAATGGAAATTCGGCGTAAGTTGCGTCCAGGATCCCCCACTACTGGCAAATTCTACGGAGAAGCACTGGGGATCGGCTGGCTTAATGTGGACGAAGAACACGACCATGACTTCTACGAACCGGAGGGCTGGAACAAGATACGAATTGTTGCCGAAGGGCCCAGAATGCGTAGTTGGGTCAATGGACAAAAGGTTGATGACGTCACTCGTGAGGATGTTTACGAAACGAATCCGAGCGGATTCATTGGCTTGCAGGTTCACGGAATACGAGATCAAGGACCGTTTCTAATGAAATTCCGTAATATCCGAATCCGGGAATTTTAAGCTGGATACAATTAGAATGCTCATTGATGCAATGGTGGTTTTTCTGTTAACTCATAAAACTAAATTAAACCGATGCTCCACTCTATCAGAAATCTTACTACTTTTTCTCTTTTTTGGATGGTCCTGGTTTCTATGACAGAAGGTAAACTTCGGGTTCACCGGACAGACATGATTGGACCCGATAGTTTCGATCATGTTGAAGCCCGGGTAGAGGCGAAAATCGTCTTTCCCGAACTCGCTAAAGCACAAGGCTGGGACTACACACAATCCAGCGATACCCTGATCTTCACGGATGAAGGTTTGGCCAACATTGATGTTATTATTTTGGACAACAATTCCGGGATCATCTTCGACGAGGACCAGAAGGCCGTCACGGGTGGCGAGGACGGCACCTTCATCGA
>CAYQCG010000061.1:0-8256 GCA_964415925.1 uncultured Puniceicoccaceae bacterium
CTTGCAGGGTTTGGAGGGAGTTCAGGCCGGCGCACGATTTCCGGGGTATTTAGAGGTAATGGTAATGGCGGTAATGCCTTGCCTTGAATTTCATACGCAGCGGCTCTCAATTTACTAAGGGTGGCGCGTTCATGATAGCGATCGCCGGGCGTGAAGCCAGGCCAGTGATAGGAATTGAAGGGTGTGTTACCTTCATTGTGATAGAAAAATCCACCTTCACGTCGATGCCCACGTATACCCCAAAGCAACGCGCCTGCATAGTTGGACTCGATGACTTGGGCCAATAGGCCATCAAAATTCTCCTGTGTGCACAGTCCAAACTCATCAGCGATGAGCACCTTCTGATTACCCACCTCATACTTCACATGACGGGCCAGCATGGCCAGATCGGTTGGCTTTCCAAAGAGTCTGTTCCAGTATTCATAGAAGTGCTCGCTGAGGATATCGATGGATTGTGCAGCGATGTAATCTTCACGGATACCTCCACCTTCCATCACTAGATGGTTCGGGTCGATGGACTTGATATAGTCTGCCATCTCAATCGTCCAAGCCGTAACCTTGGGCATCCAAACTGCATCATCCAATCCGCGATCCCACACGTAGCTGCTGAGTTCATTGCCCAGTTGCCAAGCGAGAATCGCGGGATCTTCTTTATAGAGTGTTCCGGTGAATGTGTTTCTACGGTTAAGTAGATAATGGATGAGGTGCTGGAAGTCTGCCTTGAGCTCTGTATCGGTCCAAAATTCTGTTCCCTGTTTGCCTCGAAAGGCGGCAAATGAGTCTACCCCCTTCCAACCCCAGAAAGTGTGTGAATCGATCAATGGAAGAATGATTCGGACATCGTATTCATGGCATAGGGCCAGTACCTGATCTAGGGCTCGGAAGGCTTCTTCGTTGTATTCGCGACTGTTAATGATGTGCACGGGCGCTCCATCGTTGTCAGGGTTGTTCACTGACAAGGTGAAGGTTCGGGTGGCCCTTGCCCCGATTTGATTGAGCGAGCCCAGCACGTCACGAATTTCGAACTCATTAGGCCAGCGGTTCCTAAAGTCTGGGTAGAGCTGCGATTCGTTCTGGTGAAGAGTGGGAGCCGCTAAACCGAAGAAACGGAAGGGTTTACCATTCTCCAGGAGGACATCGCCCTCGCGCTGAATAACAGGCCACTTGCTGTAATCATTATTCAAGGGTTCAGAATACAGGTCTGGCAGATCATGCTCGAAGAGGATGCTGTCGTGTTTACGGAACTCGATGT
The DNA here is from genome assembly GCA_964415925.1 of uncultured Puniceicoccaceae bacterium. Classification (GTDB taxonomy): domain Bacteria; phylum Verrucomicrobiota; class Verrucomicrobiia; order Opitutales; family Oceanipulchritudinaceae; genus CAYQCG01. The sequence goes on from CAYQCG010000061.1 coordinate 1,253, forward strand.
AGTCTTCAGCAGTGGGGTGATCTCGGTAAGGGGCATAGAAGTGCTCCCGGTCTTCGGCCACACGGTTGGCGTTACGCCAGACCTTGGCAAAAGCGATCTTTCGAGTCGTCTCATTGGCATTGACCCCTGCCAGCAAAATCTCGGTCCACCACTTGTGGTCTTTCTGGCCATCCTGACCGGTTTCCGTCAACGCGGCTATCTTACCGCGTTTCTCCGCTTCCTTGACAAGGAACTCCAGACTGGAAATCAAGTTCCGGAGGTTGTCCGCACGCTTCTCCTGATCTGTCGTGTAATGGACATCGTGGTAGTTATCGATACCCAGAATATCGACATAATCATTTCCTGGATACGCGTAGAAATAGTCTACGTCTAGGGTTTCAATTTTTGTCCGACTACGGTCTGGAGAGATGGCATAAAGCACATTGTTGACGCCCTTCTCAACGCGCAGGTAGTCCACCACAAACCGCCATAGAGTAATGTAGTCCTCCTCACTGCAGTTCTCTTTACCCCACCAGAACCACTCGCCGTTATGTTCATGGAAAGGTCGAAAGATAATCGGGTAAGGCGCAATTTCACTAAAGAATTTTGCCAGTTTGTTCAGCTTCCCCAAAAACCATTGATGATTATCGCCCCCCGGAAGCAAGGTCTTAACGGCAGGTGTCCGGTCATAAAAATTCTGGCCGGTTACGGGATTATACATGTGCCAGGAGTACGTTACGAGGGCTCCTTTTCCGATAGCCCACTTTGTATACTCGATGAACTTATCTTGTTCCGGAATAGCCAAACCCGGCATGCGCCTTTCCAGCTCTTCGCGATCCGGCAAAATATTATAGAGGTCATACCCATTGAGCGCGGGGAAGGAACCGGTCACTTCATAAATGTCCGAGTTATTGTCTTTCTCCAGCCAATTTACTCCGTAAAGGTTGGTATCCTGGTGTCCAAAAAGCAGGTGCTCTTGTCCGATTGCGGAAAGGTTACGATAGAGGTTTACGGTTTCCGTAGTCGCATCAGGATCAATCGGGGTGAGTGCACTCAGTCTGAGACCGAGCATCAGTAAAATGAGACTGAAAAACGTTAGGGGCGTGTTGCGGGGGAGATTCATCATCACGACTCAATCATAGCGCATAGGTATGTGTAATACGATGAGAATGCGCTCACTAAAACTAAGCTCTTTTGCAGCGTCTCCTAAAGTATTGCATTGTGTTTGATACACTCACTGAACCAACGGGCGGAGAGTTTGGGAGTACGCTTTAGGCATTCACGATCTACGTGGACAATTCCAAAGCGCTTCACATAGCCTTCGGCCCATTCGTAGTTATCCGCAAACGTCCAGAGGAAGAAATTCTTGACGGGTATGCCTTCATTGATGGCTCTGACCAACTCACTCATGTAGGTTTTGAGAAAATGGATCCGCTGCAGGTCATGCGCTTCTCCGTTATCCGTAAAGTGAGTGGGATAGCCACAACCACATTCTGAGAGGTGGATAACCTCGGGCTTGTAATCTTCATAGAGGTAGCGCAGTCCCCAATACATGAGCGAGGGGTTGAGATAGAGCCAGAATACATCCGCCTTGGGATAGTCGTCGGAGTATCTCAGTACTTCTGGCTGACTATCCAGCCCCATCCGGACGTAGGCGCCTGAATACACATTCAGACCAGTGTAGTCTGTGGGAGTGGAGATAATCTCCATATCGCCCTCCAGAACGGTGGGTGCATCCATGCCTATCCTATCAAGAAAACTGTCAGGATACTCACCTCGGAGAAGTGGGTCGAGTTCATGGGCATTTTCCTGACGGAACATTTGACGGGCGGCGCTGATATCGGGTTCCGTCTCTGTGAGCGGTGCATAGAGATTGGAGTTCAGCACCAGGCCCACCTCTGCATGAGGGATGTGCTCTTTAATGGCTTGAACGGTCAGACCGTGTGCGACCAGAGCATGATGGTGGGCATCATAAAAGGCTTTCATCCCCAATTGCTTGAATGGTGCATGTCGCCCGGTTTTATAAGCATGCAGGAGACAATGCGGTTCGTTATGGGTAACCCAATGAGATACTTTGTTCTTGTAGGCTTTTGCAACGGTATCTGCAAAAATACGGAAGGGCTCGACGACTGCATCACGGTTCGGCCAGCCACCCTTCTGTTCCAGAGCATAGGGCAGATCAAAGTGGTATAGATTGACCCAAGGGGTGATCCCGTTCTCGAGCATGGAGTCGAACACCCGATGATAGAAGTCCAAACCCGCTTGATTAACGCTGCCGGTACCCTCAGGGATAATCCTTGTCCACTGAATCGAGAGCCGAAAGTGCTTGATCCCCAATTCTTTCATCAAAGCAAAATCCTGGGCGTAAAGATCATAGAACCCGGATCCCCGTGCAGGCGTGTGCCCTTCGTAGGTCTTGCCTGGCGCTGCATAATGGTCCCAGATTGAAGGACCCTTGCCATCGCGATCAGCCGCACCCTCGGTTTGCGGACCACTTGCGGCACATCCAAAATAGAAATCGTCAGGAAGTTTAAGCATGGTGAGAGAGTTAACCGTTGGTTGAAGCTTTCATGGCAGCTTCCATTTCCAGTTCAGTTTTGTGATCGATCTTGTAGAACAATACCGCAATCGCTGCCAGTAGCGCAAATCCGGCCGACCACCAACTCATTATCAGTTGTAGGCCGTGAAGGGTTTCAGGAGACTGCTCGACGTTGGCTTCGAAGCCATAGTAAGCCAGCAACCACATACCGATGGCAGGTCCTATTGACCAACCTGCTTTTTGTGAAGAAGTACCTGAAGAAAAGATCAGCGCTGTAGAACGTTGCCCCAGCTTCCACGCACCATAGTCAGCAGTATCTGCAATCATCGACCAGAACAGAGGCATTAAGGGAGCGGCAATAAAGGAACTGACTAATTGATGTGCCATCACCAGTGGAATATTGGTCGGTGAAATAAAATAAAACAGACTTATTAAGGTAGCGCAGATCAAGGTAAGACCGAGGAAAGCATTCTTCTTTCCTCCGAACCAGAGCGTCACTTTCTTGGTAAATAACACGCCCACCAATTGTATGATGCTTGCCACTACCAGGAACACACTACCCCAGTGCTCACTCCCTGAAGCGTATTTGAAGTAATGGATGACCACACCGTTGCGCACCGCAATCCAGATGATCGTTAGGATGCTGACGATAAACATCACGATCCAAGGGCCATTCTGCAGGATAGCTCCAAGGTCCTTGGTAACGGATGTAGATTGTGATTTGGGAGGCTTTACCCGCTCCCGGGTACTTGCGTAAGTGATGATGAAGAGCGCTGCCGACATGACGGCATAGATACTTACTGTGAGTGACGTACCTAGTTTATCATTCCCTTGCCCCAATACACTGATCAGGTAGAGCATCGTAGCATTGACCAGCAAAGTCCCGCTGAACGCTCCTATAAAGCGGTAGGAAGCCAATACAGTCCGTTCGCTGGAATTCGGTGTCATCACCCCCATCAAGGCCGAATAGGGCACATTTATGGCAGTGTAGGCCATCGTCAGAAGCGTATATGTAACGTAGGCATAGATGAGCTGACTCGTCCCGGAAAATCCGAACGATGTGAAGGTCAAGATACCTATCGCAACCCAAGGTGGAACAATCCATAGTAACCAGGGTCGATACTTCCCACGTCGGTTATGGGTGCGATCCGCCACTAATCCCATGATGGGATCATTGATCCAATCCCACGTCCGGGTTGCCAGAATCATGGTCCCTACTGCTGCTGCCGATATACCGTAGATATCAGTGTAGTAGTAGGTCAGGAAGTTCATGAAAATCCCGAAGTAGAGACAGGAAGCGAAGTCACCGGAGGCATAGCCGATTTTCTCCTTCCAGGCTAATTTACCTGACGTACTACCAGCAGGTCTGTTCGTTTCTTCAGCGGGGTTTTCGGATGGGGGCATAGGATTAAGACCAATCTGTTATAAGCTACGTTCCTTCACGAAAGCGATCACTTCGTTGATATTCGCTTCGGCCATTCCCACCACTGTATCCGCGCAGCCGTAATAAATGCGCAAAGTCTCGTCGTTGACTACGGCAGAACTAGGGAAGACCACATTGGGCACATCGCCCACGCGCTCATACTGCATCGTAGGCGCGAGCAGATAGTCCTTGCTGCGGGCGATAACCTTCCAGGGTTTCTCCAAGTCAAGCAGTGCACCACCAGCATAGTATAGATAACCATTACAGCTGGTCCAGACGCCGTGGTATATCAGAAGCCAGCCTTCAGTCGTTTCAATCGGGGCAGGTCCGGGACCAATCTTGGTGGACTGCCAACTGCTGGGGAGTGTTCCGAAGACAAAGCGGTGTTTACCCCAATGCGTCAGATCGAGACCTTCAGAATAGAACATGTCCCCAAACGGAGTATGTCCCCGGTCACTGGGACGGTGCAGGATGGCATACTTGCCATTGATCAGACGGGGGAAGATCACGCAGTTACGATTGGCGGGAGGCATGACATTCTCCATTTGCGTAAAGGTGCTGAAATCTTTTGTAGTGGCTAAACCAATACAAGGACCCTGGGGCGAATCGATGCACCAGGTAAAATAAAAGGTGTCATCGATTTGTGTCAGCCGCGGATCATAGGTGCGGGCAGGAATAGAGATTTCCGGATCAACCGGAGTCATCTTCAGTGGATCTGGATCAATTTCCCAATCGATCCCATCATTGCTGAAGCCCACATGCATGGTGAAATTGAAGTCAATCTCATCGACTCGGAAGATTCCTGCGTAACCCTTCCCATACTTTACGATGGCACTGTTGTGGATACTATTCGCGCGTGGAACGGCTTCGCTTGTTACCACTGGGTTATTGGCGTAGCGGGTAAATACTGTTTCGTTGGCCATATCAGTTAATGTATTGAAGTTGGAAGAAAACAGCGGTCATCTTCACAGGCTGGATGCACTGCTCAAATGACCGCTGCTCATTGCAATCTTATTTCTTAAGGAGGTGCTCTTTATCTTAGAAAGAGAACGTGTTGGTGATGAACCAGCTGGTTCCGGAAGCGATGCGGTAGAGTCCCGGGCTGCCGTCAGCTTGCACTGTCACAGGGATCAACTCATCACCGGGCAAGATATCACGCACATTCAGCTGAATGCGCCAATCAACGCTGTCGGTAATCGGACGTTCGTAGCCCACCCACAGGTCGATCGTGGTTTCACCGTCACCCTTGTAGGGATTCTCAATGTCGAACTCGTCTTCGCCCGTTGCAGGATTGGTCTGCACAGGGTTACCAATGGACACACCACTTTCGTAACGGAAGCTGCCGCCAAAGTTAAAGCCTTTCATCATCCCTTCGTCAAAGGTGTAGTTGCTGACCAGATTATATCGCCATTTGCGCAGCTCGTCGACATTGGCACCTTCACTCTGCAGCTTTTTGGCATAGTCGGAGTAGAAGAGCAACCAGGTCACTTCGCGGATACCGTTGGTGGAGTCCGCGCCCCATTGGCGTACATCACCTGCAGGACCATTGAAGACATCGTTACGGGAAAGGACCCAATCGGTCAGACCACCTGAAGCACCGATGCCACTTTGCACGGCTTCCACCTTGGCTGCATTCATGACCAGACTCCAATTGTCCGTAGGTTTAGCATAGAGCTCGATTTCGAGACCCTCAGAGGTCGTATTTGCAGTACCATTAAGGCCTTGTGGCACAAATCCACCTTGGGCCCAGGGATCCCACTGTTGGCTCTTCCAAACATTGTCATCACGACTGAACGCACCCCATGCATCCCAGAATTCTTGCGGAGCCAGGTTGGCCAGAGCAGCATTGACATCCTGTTGTTGCAAAGCGATGGCTTCATCCCTGGTCAATCCCTGAAGATTGCCATCGGCAAAATACCGCCACCGGTCCACATCGACGTTCGGATCGTAGTTCGGATTGGTTGGATCGGTCTCGCCGAGGAGGGCATTTTCATAGTTCTTGGCGAGCACGAAGAGACGTGTTTCTACAGCACCCATGGCCCAACTATTAACTAACTCCAGCGTGTTGTTTGTAATTTCGCTCTCAAACCAATTAACTTTAAGGCTAATCCTGTCGTCCAGGGCATAGACAGTAAACCCGTAATCCTTGGTGCTACCGGATGGTGATCCATAGGGCTCACCGAGGTGGTTGACCCGGCCAGAGAGGGGTTGGAAATTACTGGACTTGTTATAGTGAACGGAGAAATTCAGTCCATAGGGAAGGTATTCGTTGATCATATCAGGACTGTGGAAAACGTAACTCCAGCTGTTACGGTTCCCAGATTCAGAGGAATTAGGCTCACTCGGAAAGATGAAGTCTGGACTAGTGTAGTCCGCATAGCCAAAGCCATCGACACGGGGTGCACCTTGCACGAAGTCGTCTCCAGATACGAATCCACCGGTAAAGCTCTCGCTTTTGTCGTGGCGACGTCCGTAAGTAATCACGAATGTATCATCCCAGATATAACCCTGCCAGATGAAGGCATAGGAGTTGATTTCCTGACGGGTTTTGTTGGCTTCGCGGGTGAGTCGAACGTTGTCACCTCGGTAGTCTGTAATCACGCCACCGGGGATATCTATCCAACCGCCATAATTAGCCGGGTTCTCGCTTTGCGTGCTCGCACTACTGTCGGCTGGATTTGTCCATGCAGCATCGGGAGCAATACCATTAGCCAGTCCTGTCCAGCGGGAATCATAGACCTGGAAAGATTGTACGTTCGGTACTTTAAGATTCTGTAAAGGTTGTAAGTTAAGGCCTGCAGCACTGTTGGCCCCAGTAACATCACCGCCGAGGTATGACCAAGCCTGGATACCCCTTTCGTTGCCAGTAATATTCTGATTACCCGTGAAGGCCGCGACATTCTCATCGATGGCCATGCGAGCCCAATTGCGCTCTTCCGTTTCAATCGTGTTACTGCTGTAGAGACCGGTGAACACGTGACGACCGAGTATCTTGGTCAACCAATCGGTTTCATCCATGTAGTCCGCGGCATCAATTTCGGCAAATGCAGTTAAGCGCCAGGA
>CAYQCG010000062.1:0-8190 GCA_964415925.1 uncultured Puniceicoccaceae bacterium
CGGCAATCCAGCCGACATCGCTTCCGCTATAACGTTAGGAAATCCCACTGAATCACCAGTCGATGCTATTTTACCGGTGAAGAACAGTAAATCAGCTTGTCTCATAAGACTTTCAATCTCCACGAAATCCACATGTCCAAGGAGAAGAATTTTTCCTTCCAGGCCATATCGTATGATTTGCTCTTTTAAAGAACCTTTTAGTGGACCATCCCCCGCTATCTGGCATTGAAACTTGAGCCCATCAGCCTTTAATGCTCTTAATAACCTCAGTAAATCTGGATATCCCATCTTTTCAACCAAGCGGCCCACCGCAAGAAATTGGAAACATTCTTCCTTTATGTTCCAAGTCTCTCTATATTCAGGTAGTTGAGCAAAACTGCGCCGGATCATAATTATTTCTGTATTACCATTATTAACATTGGTCAGGCGATTACGTGCGTATTCAGATGATGTTCTGACAAATGCGGCCCTTTTCATTTTGTAAGTCAAGAGCCAGTCTCCACCACCCTCCCATATGTCATAGGCGTGAGCACCAAAAGACCATGGTATATTCAACATAGAAGATAATAAAATCCCGGTTGTTGCCGGCATTGATGCCCATACAGCATGAATATGGTCGGGCTTTAGACTTCTGACCTGATTTTTCAAGACAACCGCTGCAACCACTCCCCATAAGTTTTCCTCCATATTGAGTAAAGACGGAATGGATTGCCTGTTCATCTCAAATAAAATTTCCGCAAACTCGAGAGGGTTTCGGCATATTTCAACAGGAACTCGCCAGAGCGCACTCAATATTTGCCACCAGCTCAGCCTTCTCACGCTCCTGCCTTCGAAAGTTTCAGCACCTTTCCATAACGAAACCAACTCAATATCCAGGCCCAGATCCCTCAATATACGAACTTCCCTTTGCAGAAACGTTTCTGTTGCTACAGGAAACGTAGTAAAAAGAAGTATAACTTTCTTTTTTGTCACTAACTTGTCTTTTCCATTATCCGGGCTGAGGCCATCAATTCTTTAACAAAATCCTCCGGGTGATCATCTCGTTTTAAGGCACTCAAATTGGATCTATACAGATTATATTCATCCGGATGCCTGATCCACGATGCAAGTAATTTCGCAAGATCGCCTCGCTTGTTGATCACTACGGCCGCTTTCTTTTTGAGAAAATAACGATGTGTTAATTCTTCCTGTGGCATGGTTCCTGTCATAAGATCAAATATCAGAGGACAGTTATGAAACAATGCTTCTGCGGCTGTATTTGACCCTCCGCGACTGATTACAGCATCACTGGCTTCCATTAAGCTATGCAGCTGATTGCTATAGCCTTCTACGTGAAGCTTGAATTGGTTGTGCTTTCTTTGCCATTCCAGCAATCGTTTCATTACTGTTTTACTGCGACCACATATTACGATCGCTTGCACCTTATCTGATAGTCCGACTATTTCGTTGAGTAACTTAAGGTGTTCATTGGCGCTGTTTATTCCGGTGGAGAATAACAATGTTAGGGAGCCTTCATCAAGCTTGAGCTTTTCTGATCGGAATTTCCTTTTCTCATCGACGCTAAAAACTGAATTGAAGTGCTTAAGGGAAAGAAGGTTACAAAATACCGAGATACGCTTCGGAGGAATTCTATTCTGTATGGCATATTCTCGTGCCTCTTCAGTTCTACTATACAATCGGTCTGCAATGGGATTCAGCCAGTTCTGGCTATAACCTCTTCCACCGCTCCACTCGCCGCAATAAGTTATACAGGTTACTCGATTATTGCCTAATAGGGTCTTGGCATCTTCAAAATATCCGCGGTTTGTGCTGTCATGCACACTTATGATTATGTGTGGTTTGTAATCCGCAATTAACTTCCTGTAATAAACCCCGCCAATTTTTACTCCCCCACTCTGCGTCCGGATAAAAGCCTCTGTAATATGCCAGTAAATATGATGCAACCGTGGAAATCGACGTTGGATAAAATTATAAACGGCTACACCAAATTTTAGGATTATAGACGAGTTTTCCAGTATTTCTTCAATATGGATTTCAAATTCTTCGTTCAGGTCTGCTTTTCCAATCCATTCAGAAATCGCTCGGGCTCGGGCATTATGCCCTCCACCTGTTCTTGAGGTCAGGATAAGCAGGCGATAATGCGCCTGTTTGATATTCCTATCAAGTGCGCTGATAGATCGAGCCATTTTCGATTTACGAATAACGGCAGAATACAAGTGAAACATTCGCTCCACCGAATCCGCTACTGTTGCTCAGCACTATCTTGGGCGCATTCTCAATCGTCTCTGGCACGATATTGAGCGTTTCTGCTTCCGGATCTTTCTCCGTCAAATGCGCGGATCCGGGAATGAAGCCCTCTGCAATAGCTAAATTACAGAAAGCAGCTTCCATTGCACTGGACAAAGATAGTCCATGGCCCGTCAAAGCTTTTGTGCTGCTGATAGCAGGCCCGGTTTTATTTTTGAAAACTCGCTTTAGTGCCCTGATTTCTGAAGTGTCTCCCAGCATTGTGGAAGTCGCATGTGCGTTAACATAGTCTACTTCTTCTCTTCTCAATTTACTGTTCGCCAAGGCTGCCTCCATCGCCCGACCAAGTCCTTCTCCATCCGGATGAGGTTTCGCAACGTGATATCCATCGGTCGCTTGTCCCCAACCAAGAAATTCCGAATACACTTTCGCCTTTCTCTCTTTGGCTACTGCTTCACTCTCAAGGATCAGACAGACTGCACCTCCTGTTCCCACAAAACCGTTTCGTTTTGTGTCAAAGGGACAAGAGGCAGTTTCAGGATCATCCGAGGTCGACAGCACCCGCATCGTCACAAATGGCAGTATTGTGTCCGCATTGATATCTTCTGCGCCCACTACAATCATCCTGTCTTGTCGCCCCAGCTTGATTTCATCATAAGCATATGCCAATGCATGTCCGCTGGAAGCACAGGCAGAAACAAATCCAGTTGATGCCCCTTGGATACCTAAATAGGCTACTAGATTGAAATTCAAAGTCCCTGCTATGGAAGATACAATTCCTAATGGCGAGGCCCTCATCGCGCCAAGACGCCGTAATCTTTCCAGATGATAATATAACCTGCTCGGTGAGCCGGCTGATGCTGTAAAGAGTCCTGTTCGGCTGTCATTAATTGTTTCTTTGGTCAGGGCAGCGCCCTTCAGAGCCTCCTCAACTGCATAGAGCGCATAAAGTCCGTGAGGCGGTAAGCCGCGTATCTGATCCAGCCGTATATGGAAATTTCCAGGATGCTCCCAGTCCTCAGGATCATCGCCCTCCGTGTTGAATCCTTCAACAGGTCCCGCCAATGTAACAGGTGAGCCTGCGTCTATAAAGGGCCGGTATGGCTTGAATCCGTGACGCTGTTCCCGGAGGCTTTTTAACACATCCGCTTGGTTATTACCAATACAGGTAGTGAATCCGAGGCCAGTTACGACAACCTTCTGCATGATACTCTAGGAATTGGCAAGCCAACACCAGAAACAGGCTTTGTCAATCGTTGGCTCGATGCAGAAATACTGCTAATGCCCGTTACGGCTGGTTTGCTTGCCAAATGCCAGTGTAATCTCTTCAGCAACTGCCGTCTTTTCCCCGTCACACTCTATAGTGCCTTCAAAAACTGCCAGAGGTGCATGCAGTCGCTTTAATTTGACTTTCAGTTCCAGTCCATCACCCGGTCGGCAAATCCGATGGCATCTTACACCATTACTTGCCACAAACAGCGCCTTGCTTCGGTCTTGGATACTTCTGAGTCCGGCGTGATCAGACTTGATTAGCCACAGGCATGCAAGCTGCCCAAGCGCTTCCATCATCAGTGTCGCGGGAAATATTGGCTCATCTTTAAAATGCCCCTGCAGAAAATCCTCATCCCCGCTTATGCTGTAACGTCCTGTTGCTTCATCTCCATCCACATGTGACTGATCAAGGAAAAGAAATGGCTCCCGGTAGGGCATGAGGGCTTCAATTTGTTCACGTGCCATCGTTCCATTCGTCTGTGTGATGGCGCCGCCATTGAGCTTCTCACTCAAATAATCACGTAAATCCTGTAAGGTCTGTAATCCTCGGAGTTCTTCGTTCTCGATCTGGATTCCCAGAGTTTCCTCAACTAAAATCACAATCTCAACCATTAGCAGGGAGTCTATACCCAAATCCTCTGCCAAACGCATAGAACCTTTGCCTTCACGTACTTTATCTCTAATGTCCGGTTCTACAAAACGCTCGATAATTCCCTCTACAATAACCGGAACCAAAGTAAAATCACGTGTCGCTTGGAACTCAATGGCCGCATCCACTGAATGGGCTGGGCATCGCTTGAGGGATTCTCGGAGTTCGGTTTCAGATAATATAGCTTTGGACATGCTTTAGGAAACGGTAAATAAACAGCAATACGCCATGAATAAGCAGGAATGCATCAAGAAAATATTTATAAAATTAATACCGCAATCGTAAAAATTTTCGAAATCCATGAAATATGGAATAGTTGGGAAAAACTATCAGTTAACCAATCTAGCATATTGAATTCTCTCTTACTCTGTAAATAGAATTCTGTCTTTAAAAGTTTCATTACTTGCAATCTTTACCCTTTAATTACGTTTTATGCTCAGAATCTTAAGTTTTTACTCTCACGGGTAAATGAATAGACCAGTAATGAAACTCACTATACCTCATATACTTTGGCCTCTTATGCTGATTTGCACTCTGCTCTTAGGTTCTAACAGCCATGGTATCACTGGCCCTGATTTACTCATGGGGTTGGACAAATTTGCACATGTGCTGGTCTATGGTCTCCTCGCGACGGCCCTGCTCAGATGCACCCAAATAGACTCTGATCGGCCTGTCGAAGCCAGGAATATCTTGATCGCATCATCTTTAACCATTGCTGTGGGAGTAATTGATGAATACTTTCAATCACTCAATCCTGCCAGGACATACGAATTAAAGGATCTGGCAGCGGATGCTACAGGAGCCGTCGTTGCTCCCTTGGTATACAAAATCTCCTCCACATACAGGTCAATCCTGGAACTATCTCCGTTTAAGGCTACTCGACACCCGCAAAACGGAAATAAGGGTAGTTACAACAATTAAGCTCTGCTAAAGCATATGTCCGAATCAGTCCGGGAGCGTATTCACAACTTGGAAAAATCTCTAAAGCATCATGACGAGCTTTATTACAGGAGTGCGCAACCGGAAATCAGCGATCAGGAATATGACCGCATCAAAAAAGAACTTTCGGATCTGGAGAAGGAATATCCCCAATATGCATCCAAAATTTCACCTGCTTCCAGAGTGGGCGATGACCGGACAGAAGGTTTCAAAACCTACCAACATCGCATACCAATGCTTAGTCTGGATAACACTTATAATCAAAACAACCTTTATGAATTCGACGAACGATTACGCAAGATACTGAAAAGAAATGTTTTAGAATATTGTGTTGAACCCAAGATTGATGGCTTGGCAATGAGCTTGACCTATGAAAAGGGAACTCTGGTTCGTGGAGTTACTCGTGGCAATGGCACGGAGGGAGATGATGTCACACGTAACCTGCTCCACATCAAGGAACTGGCTAAAAACCTCAAAGGTTCTAACCCTCCAAAGTACATAGAATTGCGGGGAGAGGTTTACATGCAGCGGAAGGAATTTCAGAGAATTAACGACGAAAGGGATAAAGAAGGCCTTCCGTTATTCATGAACCCGCGCAATCTTGCTGCAGGCACTGTGAAGCTGCTCAATCCTGAAATTGCTGCCGGGAGAAGGTTGCATATTGTTCTCTACGGTGTGGGCTATAGCGATGGGATTTCCTTTTCCAAACAATCCGAAATCAATAAGTTTATTGTAGAATGGGGTCTTCCTCACCTCGAAGCCGGTTGGCCAAAGACCGTTATGGGGATTGAAGAGGCCTGGAAATCTATACAGGATTTGGATATCGCTCGCCTGAGTTTCCCTTTTGAAACCGATGGAGCCGTTCTGAAGTTGGAATCCATCGAACTTCAGAAAAAAGCAGGGAGTACCTCTAAAGCGCCTCGATGGGCTTTTTCTTATAAATATTCTCCCGAGCAGGCCGAAACGCTGATCAGGGACATTGTTTTGCAAGTCGGTCGTACCGGCGTTCTCACACCCGTTGCTGAACTCGAACCCGTTAATCTGGCAGGCAGCACAATATCCCGCGCTACATTGCACAATGAAGATGAAATCAAGCGTAAGGACGTTCGTATCGGCGATACGGTTATAATTGAAAAGGCAGGTGATATCATCCCCGCAGTCGTTAGGGTTATTGAAGAAAGACGTCCGAATCATAGTTGTCCCTTTGAATTTGAGTCATATCTGCGGGATCACAACATTGAGGCGCAGCGCATCCCGGGTCAGGCGGCCTGGCGTGTCGTGGGCGGCGACAGCCCCGTTCAACTCAGAAGACATTTGGAGCATTTCGCCAGTCGCCGCGCCATGGATATTGATCATCTGGGCAAATCACTTATTCAACAGCTCACTGAACGTTCACTGGTTAAGGATATCAGTGATATCTATACCCTTAAAAACCAACGTGATGAGCTTGTTAAGCTGGATAAGTTCGGTGAAAAATCAGCCGATAATCTGATCAAGGCAATTGAGGCCAGTAAAACCAACGAACTCTGGAGATTTATTCATGCGCTGGGCATCCCGCACGTCGGTGAAAAAGCCTCCAAGGACCTCGCCGGTGCTTATTCGAATATTCAGGAACTCATGAAGGCCTCTGCCGCTGAGTTGGAAAACCTCGACGGGATAGGCAAAATAGTCGCACAAAGCATTACGGAATACTTTCAGGATGATAAACATCAAAACCTGATCCATCGACTGATATCCCACTACGGTCTTCAACCCACTAACAGACATAAGCATAAGGAAGCAAGTCCTTCCCCCGTCAGGGGTCGTAAATTTGTTCTTACAGGTACATTGCCGAACCTTTCCAGAAGCGAAGCACAAGAGAAAATCGAAAGTGCAGGTGGTGAAGTCACAGCATCTGTTAGTAAACAGACAAACTATGTCGTCGCCGGAGAAAATCCGGGTTCAAAGCTCGCTAAGGCAGAAAGACTGTCCATAATTATTTTGGATGAGGAAAAACTACTGAAATTGATTCAAAAATAACTACTTGGATGACTCTATCCGGACGCACCCGCAACCCTTGCTACATCCCTTCTTCGAGTAGAATATGCCTCTGAACAATCGCCAGATATAATACGAAGCTCCGGCAATTAATAACAGTGTGACTGTAAGATCAAAATATACCATAAGTTAATTTACTGATTATAATTATTTACAGTAACTATTTTATTTTTGAAATCTTTACCTGTTGACAGATTAATGAACAACAGACTAAATTCAAGACAATTGAGAGTATGTCTCAGTTTCATTAAATAGCCGATCATGAAACATCTCAGCCATCTAATTCCCGGTCAACGCGCTAAAGTATTATCCGTAAATACGGAAGCGCAACACGGTCAACGTTTAATGAGCCTAGGCCTGTTACCGGGTATGGAATTGAGTATTGTCAACGTCGCTCCTTTAGGTGACCCAATCGCTGTTGAATTCTCCGGCCAACGCATAAGCCTCAGACGGAATGAGGCTGCCGGGGTCGAAATCGAGTTAGCTTCCTGACTGCCCGAATAACATGAGTTTGGCCACTCCCAGCCGAACCGTACAGACTCAAGTACGGAGGATTGGACTGGTCGGTAATCCAAATACCGGAAAAACTTCTATTTTCAACCGGCTAACCGGGCTGCGCCAGCGCGTTGCCAATTATCCGGGTATCACCGTCGATAAGAAAACCGGATTCTATGAGTATCAGGGCGAGCAAGTTGAGATTGTTGACCTCCCCGGTACCTACAGCCTCGCTGCCACTTCACCGGATGAACGCGTAGTTTCTCAGGCCTTAAGGCAAAAACTTGCCGGACAGGAGCCACTCGAGGCAATTGTATGTGTTGTCGATGCCGGAAACTTACTTCGGAATCTCTTCCTGGCTGCACAGATTGCCGAATTGGAAGTCCCCATTATCATAGCCCTCAATCTCTGGGACGAAGCCGAAAAAAAAGGTCTTCGGATAGATCATGAATTACTCTCTCGTCGTCTCGGTGTTCCTGTCATTCCAACAATAGGCAAGTATGGTAAAGGGATGGACGAACTCAGGAACGCGATTCATCAGTCCCTGCGAT
>CAYQCG010000063.1:0-8157 GCA_964415925.1 uncultured Puniceicoccaceae bacterium
AAGCTTATAAAGCCGGACAAATTGTGCGGTCAGTTCGATGTCAGATTGCATTTCCACAGTAGTTTGGGCTTTTTCAGCATTCTCCACACCATCACCTTCCCAGAGTTTAAATCTGTAATTTTCATTGGCAGTTGCCTTGATTCCTGCCTCGACTCCCCGGTCGTAGATTCCAGCACCCTGCACAGTACCTGCATCCTGTGGATTTGCAAAAAGCTTCAATTCGTAAAGCGGGAGCGCCTCCATTCTGGATTGGATAAAATCCCTGTTATATAGTGCGGCAGAATCTTCCGGATCCAATTCCAGGGCATTGTTATACATATCCATGGCATTGGCCCACAGTTCCTTGGCACGGGGCTGATCGGATTCAACTATCCTTTCGCCCAACTCATAATAGGCATTACCCATATTGTAATAGGTCTTATTTTGCAGGACAACGTCCTGGCTTCGGAGTGCCTTCTGAAATTCCCTCAAGGCCCCCGAATAATCCCCTGCCCGGAATAGACTGCTCCCGGCATTAAAGTTAAGACGCGCATCTTCAGGTTTTGCCTCTGCCTCGGAGAGGTATATTTCTGCGGCTTCACCGTATTGGCCTTGTTTGTAAAGTTTCTCGGCTTTTCTCGGATTAGCTTCTGATCCATGTGGAAGCGCCATCAGCCAGAGCGAAAGCAGGATAGCAGCTGCCTTACCCAGCTGAAAGCGTTCCCGCCATCGCCGCCGACGTGTTCCAATCAGACTTTCGAGAAGAAGAAGGACAATTGCCGGAGCCAGAAACCATTGATAGCGTTCGATAGGTATACGACGTTGCCTGGCTTCCCGGTCGATTTCGGGTATTGCCGCCAGCCCTTGCGAGTAGACTTGCTCAAGACCTTCACCGGTTTGTCCGAGAGCAACATAGAAAGCATTGGTTGACTGTGAAATAGCGTCCAGTGTTTGTGGATCGAGGCTGGTTGTGACCAGATTTCCTTCACTGTCACGGAGGTAGTCCCTCTGGCCCCTGAAGTTACGCACTGGAATCAGTTCACCTTCCTGCGTTCCCACCCCCACGGTAAAGATACGAATATCCTCTTCTGCCGCCCTTCTGGCCTGTCGCAGCCCGGCTCCTTCGAGGTCTTCACCGTCGGTCATCAGAATGAGGAACTTAAAATTATCCTCGTTGGTATAGTATGCCTGGGCTTCAGCAATAGCGGCTGCCAAGTCGGTTCCACCCTGCGGGATGATTTCCGTATCGAGTGCATCGAGGGTTTGCCTGAAAGCATCATAATCCAGGGTCAGAGGGCATTGCAGGAAGGCGCTTCCGGCAAAAGCGATTAGGCCGACCCGGTCTCCTCCCAGTTTTTCCACCAGGTCATAGATTGCCAGTTTACTGCGTTCGAGCCGGTTGGGCTTAATGTCCTCCGCCAGCATGCTTTTAGAAGTGTCCAGAGCGATCAGCACATCAATCCCCTTACCTTTGGCTTCTTCCCAGGTGTGGCCCCATTGCGGACGTGCGAGTGCCATTATACCGAGGATCAGGGACGTTGATAAGAGGATGGACTTTATGATGCGTCGCTGCGGACTATAGCTTGCTGACAACTGAGCGACTAACCTCGAGGCGGCAAACTGATCGAGGCGGTTACGGTTGCGTCTTTCGCTCCACATTAGAAACCAAACCAGTCCCAACAGGACCGGCGGGATCGCATACAACCAATCTGGATTACCAAAGTTCATAGATCAAGGTACTCTCCTGAAACGGGTATGATTCAGGATTGCTTCCAGAAGCAATAAACACAACGCAGCACCCAGCGGCCAAATAAAGAAATCATGATAGAGTGCACTGTAATTAAGTGTCACTTCCCTGCGTTCCAATTGGTCGATTTGATCATAGATTTTCCGGAGCGCCTCGAGGTCAGTGGCACGATAGAAACGTGCCCTGGTGATATCTGCGATATCCTTGAGGATATCTTCGTTTACCGGGTAGTAACGTTCATCAACGATTTTGTTACCTCTGCGGTCAGTGACGATTTTCCTTGTCCGAGGATCCATCACGAAGCTGAGGACTCTGCCCTGTTTGCCTGCGGCAATAGTGTAGACTTTCACGCCAAGTGAGGCAGCCGCTTCTGCAAAGGCAATCGGACTTATTTGGGGCGGAGGATCATCCTTCCCGTCCGTCAAGAGGATGACGACCTTGCTTTTTGCCGTAACGTCACGCAAGCGGTTTGTGCTCGTTCCAATGGCTGCCCCTATATTTGTCCCGGGCTCGATTAAACCGACTTCGAGGCGTTCGAGGTTTTGCAGAAGCCAGTCGTGGTTCAAGGTAATGGGACTGACCATGTAGGGATTAAATGCAAAGGCGACCAATCCGATACGGTCATTCGGCCGATCCTCAATAAATTCCGCGATGACACTTTTTACGGCCTCGAGCCGGGTGACATATTCACTCGAGGTACTGAAATCAAGACCCAGCATTGAGGGAGAAACATCCACAGCGAGAACAATGTCGATGCCGCTCGCTTCGATTTCTGTTGTATCACTGCCTGTTTGTGGCCGTGCCAAAGCCAGGATCAAAAAAGCCAGGGCCAGCAAGCGAAGGCTTCCCCTGAGTCTGCCTGGATTACTGCGCACGAAGGCTGCAACCTGCCTGGCAAGGGAAACTGACGGAAAGCTGACCGCAGCGGTGCGTCCCTTTCGACTAACCAATAAGGCTACGAGCGGGATGAGCAGCAGAAGCCAGAGCATTTCCGGATTGGCAAAACGGTAGAGCATCTAGGTAGTCGTTGCAGTAATGTTGGCTTTTTCAGCAGGGACCATGCTGTCGAGACTCCTCTTGTAGGATTCAGTCAAAAAGCGTTCTGCGGTGTTCCCGAGTTGACGGCGCTGGTCCATGGTCAAGGGTTGACGTGCAAATTTGACAAGATCGCATTGTATAAGGAAGTCACGGAGTATGGCTTCAAGCTCACCTTGAATCTGGGGATGTTCTGCAGCGATGGGGAGGAATTCCTCCGTGGTTCGTTCGGGTGCGGGCATAGAGAAGTGATTTTCAATATAGTGCCTTAGAATACCTGAAACTTCAATTGAGTAGGTAACATCATCGTACTCTCCAACCGCAGCAATGAGTGCAATCAAATCGCGTCGAGCCTGTTCGTATGCAGACAGGGGAACCGGCTGGTTTTTCTTTTCGTGTCTTCTCCTGAGATATTTTAACAACCGCCAAATGATAACCGTAAGGAGCAGGACTGAACCTGTTAAGATCCAGGGAAGCCATGGATTGGGTATATGGATTGGGTCCCGGATATCCTGTATCCCCTGACCATCGACCGCCTGTGCGAGAACAGATGAGTGAAAAAGTCCCCTCGGAATGAAAACTGCAAAAAAAAGTTCTAATACCTTCGGCTTCATCTTCGTCGCTCTCGCTCGATCAGAAATGCTCTCAAAGCCGGCAGGTAAGGCTGGTCCGTACTGACACAAAAGTGATCCGCCCCGGACTGGCGAAAGGACTTTAACAAGGCTTCACGCCGTTGCCGGTTACGACTGTGATAAAGCTGCCTGAGTTGCCGGTTGCCCGTATCGATTTCCACAAGTTCATTGTTTTCCGCATCTTCCAAGGTTACAATACCCACATCAGGCAGCTCACTTTCCCTTGGGTCGCTCAACTCGACGCAGATCAAGTCATGCCTGCTGTTAGTGACCTTGATGGCATTCAAGACATCTCCCTGTTCCCTCGTGCTGGGCCTTATCCATGCGAGGGTATCTTCGGTCAGGAAATCAGAGATCAAGAAGGCAACTGCCTTACGCTTGACGACGTGATTCAACCGGTCGAGTGCTTTAGGAATATGCGTGCCCCGACCTTCCGGTTCATAGAAAAGGATTTCCCTGATCACCCTCAAGACATGCTGTCTGCCTTTTTTAGGTGGAATAAACTTTTCCACTTCATCGGTAAAGAGGACCAATCCGACCTTGTCGTTATTGCGTACGGCAGAAAAGGCCAATACGCTGGCCAGTTCAGCTGCCAGTTCCCTTTTGGAGAGGCTGACAGAACCAAAATTACCGGAAGCGGACAGGTCAACCAGCAGCATGATGGTCAGTTCTCTTTCCTCGCGATAGAGTTTCAGAAACGGCTTATCCATTTTAGCCGTAACGTTCCAGTCGATGCTGCGGACATCGTCGCCTGATTGGTATTCCCTGACTTCTTCAAAATCGATTCCGGTTCCCTTGAAGACGCTCTTGTAGGCGCCAACGAGAGACTCGCTCACCATCCGACGGCTGCGAATTTCAACTTGCCTTACTTTCTTGAGGATTTCCCTTGTTTGTTCCGCCTGAATCGACATCTATACCTGTGAAAGCAGTAGGAGTTTATTGTTCATGCCAGTTGCCGCGGTGCCAGTTATGCCGCTGCAACTTTTTCATTAAGGCTTCGTCAATTTCCGGAAGGTCAGGTACTGCTGTATTCAATTCTGCCTGTTTTTCATTCCGGATGCCCGCTATCACGGTGTTAACTGCCGGATGCGAAAGGGCAAATTTCAGTGCAACATCAGGCATCGTCCAGTCAGTGCCTGCAGTGTCTTCCTTGATAGCATCCACACGCTTCAAGGTTCTTTCCAGCCGGTCACCTGAAAAATAGCTGGAACGGAAATCGTCCGGCGGGAATTTATGGTCTGGAGTGTATTTACCGGTCAAGGAACCTTCATCGAGGGCAACGCGAACAATGATGCCGACATTATACTCCTGTGCCGCCGGTAACAGTTCGGCGGCAGGTGCTTGTTCAAAAAGGTTATAAATCAGCTGGACTGTATCAACCCATCCCTCACGCATTAACTGAATAACACCGTTCTGGTCGGGTTCCGGGGTGGAAATGCCGACGGCTTTGACTTTCCCCTCTTTTTTCAGCTTACCGAGGATTTCAAAGGCGTCGGGTCGGCGGTTCCAGGCACGCGTCCAGGTATGCAATTGTAACAGGTCGAGTGCTTCCACGTCGAGGAAGCGGAGACGTTCCTCGATATTCTCACGTAAATGTTTCTCGCTGTAGCGCTCGGATTGCCGGCAATAGGGGGACGGTGGCCAAATGCCTTCAGCGGGCGGAGTTTTGGTTGCGACGACCAGTTCTTCCGAACGTTCCTTGATGACCTTGGCAATGATTATTTCACTTTTTCCATCACCATAAACTGCTGCGGTGTCGATGAAGTTAACTCCCTTATCAATGGCCGTATGCAATGCCTTAAGGGAATCATCATCATCCTGGTTGCCCCAGCTGCCGCCTATAGCCCAGGCTCCGAAGCCGATTTCTGATACGTTATATCCTGTTTTGCCTAATGGACGATATTTCATAGTATGTAGTGATTAAAGTGATACAAATTCAGGCTCGCTTTAAAAAGCGGAAAAGGCGAAAGGCATCCAGTCCCAATTCCTGCAGGTAGAATCGTAATCCGATATAGAGGTTTTCCAGTGAATAATAAGGGTTTTGTAGTTTCGCCGTGGGCCAGTCACGTAGGCTGAGACCGGTAATTTTCAAGTATTTATAGAAGAGTTTTACGGTGCCTTTGGCATCTTTTTCTTCAAAGTGCCAAGGCTTTAAATTCATTACACAATGGATAATACCTTTCTTTAACCCAATAAAGCCTATGTAGTTATCTTTCAAAACCGTGATTTGATTCCATCTTGGCTCTAGAGCTGTCCAACGATTCTGGAAAGCAATATTCAAAAAACTCTGATCGTTACAGCAGCGGACGATACGGGTGTCATCCAGAAGACTGGTCAATTGATCTTCAAGCTGCATTTTTCGCCAGAATTCCAGATCTATCAACATAACCCCAGAATTAAAGTAGGGGGACTGTGGATCATATTCCAGGTCATCGCAATTTTGAATGTCGTCCGACAAAACTTTGCGCGTAGTGTCTGATACGGCGCCAATTCCGTGTTGCATCAGTTCAGTTTCCCAAAGCCGGGCAAGATCGCCAGTCACAATCACGTCAGAATCCAGGTATATGACCCGGTTAATTCCGGTTAGAATGCCAGGTAAATTCATTACCGCAAAAGCAGCACTTGTAATATGTTCAGAAACGATTTTGGCTTCTTTGTAATCATCCAGGCTATGTGTTATGAAGTGCAGAGTAATTTCTGGTCTGCTCACAGGTAAGAGCGCTTGTCTTAACTTTTCTGTATCTAGCATCCCACAATCAATAATAAATACGTCCAGCCTGTATATTGGGTTTAGGTTCTTAATTGTTGACGTGACAGCGACCAACGCACCCATGAAATATTTCTGATCCAGCGCTATCGCCAGATTGATCTGTTTGCGGCTCATCCTGTCGGGGGGATTATTCCGGTTAGGGTACTGGAAGGGTGTTGAAGATTTGCTCGATGATATCTTCGCTGGTTTTCTCTTCGGCTTCAGCTTCGTATGTGAGGATGATGCGATGACGCAGGACATCAGTGCCAATAGTCTTTACATCCTGCGGAGTCACATATCCGCGTCCCTGCAGGAAAGCCCAAGCCCTGGCGGCCAGCGTCAAGGCTATAGTGGCGCGAGGTGAGGCGCCGAATTGAATGAAATCCCTGATTCCTTCGAGCTTATGGGCTTCTGGTTCCCTGCTGGCAAAGACAATTTCTACGATATAATCCTTTACCTTGTCGTCCACATAGATGTCGTTGACAACCTCGCGGGCTTTCAAGATTTGCTCGGGGGATAAGACCGGATTGACTTCCAGCTTTGGATTCGTCGAAGCCATCGCGTCAAGGATTTTACGTTCCTCCTCTCTGCTGGGATAGCCGATGTTGAGCTTTAGCATAAAGCGGTCGACTTGGGCTTCCGGTAATGGGTAGGTGCCTTCCTGGTCAATAGGATTCTCCGTAGCCAGCACAAGAAAAGGTTTCGGCAGGTTGTAAGTCTCGTCTCCTATAGTCACTTGCCGCTCCTGCATGGCTTCGAGGAGAGCGCTTTGCACTTTGGCCGGCGCCCGGTTAATTTCGTCAGCCAAGACGAGGTTGGCAAAAACGGGGCCTTGTTTAGTGCTGAAATTACCTTCACGTGGATTGTAGATCAGGGTTCCAACAATGTCCGCCGGGAGCTAGTCGGGAGTGAACTGGATACGTGAAAAATCTGCCTGGATTGCGCCTGCCAAAGTCCGGATGGAGAGCGTTTTGGCCAGACCGGGGACACCCTCTAGCAGGACATGGCCATTAGCCAGGAGCCCTATTATCAAGCGGTCTATAAGGTATTTCTGGCCGATGATGACCTTACCAATTTCCTGCTCCAAAGCCGGAACCCACTGCGAGGCCTCCTTTACTCGTTCGTTTACAGCATTCAGACTGAAAGTTTCACTCATGATCTATCGTATACATTTAGCTCAATAATAATAAAGGGTACGGCTTACAGCGACAGCCCATGGGACGCAAGGTTCATTTTGGGCATCGAAGCCCGCATCATTTTTTACCTCTGTTTCTGTAGCAAAAAACGCCGACCTTTGCAGGCCGGCGTTGATAGTCTCTAAAGTAATGATTCCCGCATCTTACACATCGTAATACATATAGTATTCGATCGGGTGAGTGCGCAAACGGACCTGGTCATATTCTGCCTGTTTCAGGTCGCAGTAATTTTCGATGAAGTCCTTGGTAAAGACATCACCTTTGAGCAGGAATTCATGGTCTTCGCGCAGTGCTCTAACTGATCCCAGAAGGCTGTCAGGCACAGTCTTGAGATTCGCTGCTTCTTCAGGTGGCAGATCGTAGAGGTTCTTGTCGATTGCGTCACCGGGCTCAATTTTATTCTGTATACCGTCGAGACCAGCCATCATCAATGCGGGGAAAGCCAGATATGGATTTGCGGCCGGATCCGGGCAGCGGAACTCGACACGCTTGGCTTTCGGGCTGGCGCTGTAAGTAGGAATACGGCAAATGGCAGAGCGGTTACGTGCAGAATAGGCCAGGATGACTGGAGCTTCGAAACCGGGAACCAGGCGCTTGTAGGAATTGTTGGTCGGGTTAGTGATGGCGCACAGTGCAGGTGCGTGTGTCAGGATACCTCCGATGTACCAGAGAGCTTCCTGGGACAGGCCAGCATAAAGGTCACCTGCGAAGACTGGCTTAACGCCTAACAAGAGACAACACTGAGAATGCATGCCGAAGCCGTAATCAGCCTAAAAAGGCATAGGCATGATGCTGGCTGCCTTGCCGTTACGCTAAGCG
>CAYQCG010000064.1:0-8115 GCA_964415925.1 uncultured Puniceicoccaceae bacterium
GTATATTTCTGATATCGGGAGAAAAAGCTTGAGTCATTAGGAATCCCCGGCTTGTCTGTTGGGCTTCAATCAAACGTAAGCTCAGGTGGTGGAATTGGTAGACACGCACGCTTGAGGGGCGTGTGCCGTAAGGCGTGCGGGTTCAAGTCCCGCCCTGAGCACCATTATCGGGTGAATTGTCCCTGATAGCCAAAAAATGCGATCCCCCATCAGGGCCTGTTAACAACTGTGCTTTAACCTTAAACACTTCTTCAATCTGTTCCGGCGTTATGATTTCTGCCGGTTTACCCATTCTGGCTTCCTTTCCTTCATTCAGGATCAGGACTTGATCGGCATACTGCAGGCATAAATTCAGGTCATGCAATATCACACAAACCCCTATGCCCTTATTTGCCAACTGACGCCCCAATTGCATTACTTCCTGTTGGTGGCAAAGATCCAGGTTATTGACCGGCTCATCCAGCAGCAAGTAACGGTTACCACTCTCTATCGGTTCCCAGATCTGAGCCAACACCCTCCCGAGTTGCACACGCTGTTTCTCGCCGCCTGACAAGCGGGAGTAGTCTCTCTTTTGTAAATGCTCTATCTTCAGGGAAGCCATAACTTCTTTACTAATCCTGTAATCGTTGGGTGTTTCCATCCAGCCACAATGGGGTGCACGCCCAAGTAGTATCACCTGTTCTACCGGAAAAGGATAAAGCATTGCCGGCGACTGTGGAAGAACAGCACGCCTTATCGCCAAATCGCGCGCTGTCCATTCTCCCAGAGGTCTGTCATCAAGCTTCACTTCTCCTTCCTGAATCGACCACTGGCCGCTGAGTATCTTCCTGAGCGTCGATTTACCGGCTCCATTGGGCCCCACAATGGCCGACAGTTCACCTGGCTGGATTGTGATACTGACATCAAACAGGACAGGGCAGACTCCGTACCTGAAGGTAATGTGTTCCGCTGCAAGCATCAGGACAGGGCCTCCCCGAACTTACGCTGTTGTAAGAGTATGAGGAAAAAGGGTGCTCCAACCAGGGCTGTCAGGATACCGATAGGTAATTCGGAAGGCTGGGCAAGGGTGCGAGCAGACAAGTCTGCAATAACCAGCAAAGCCGCTCCGGCGAGTGCCGATGCCGGCAAGAGCGTACGGTGATCGGGCCCAATCATAAGACGGACCAGATGAGGGACAATCAGGCCCACGAAACCTATGATCCCGCATACCGCTACGCCTGCCCCAACGGAAGCCGCACTTAAGACAACAAGCCAGCGTCGAACGGACTCCGGATTAAATCCGAGATGAAATGCATCCGCCTCACCAAGCATGAGGGCATTCAGGGAGCGTGAATAAACCGGCAAAAATATTAAACCTGCAAGCATAAAGGGGCTGCTGAGCATCAGTGCTTCCCAATTGGACCGGTAAAGACTCCCCAGCATCCAAAAAAGGAATTCGCTCCGTTCGTTTACACTTGCTAGGTAGAGGCATAAGCCAACCAAAGCCGCCGCCAGTGTGTTAACAGCCAGGCCCGCCAGTAAAAGCGAAGATACCAGCGTTCTACCGTCTACTCTGGCCAACCGGTAAATAACGACAGTAGCCAGTAAACCACTACCCATTGCCAGTGCCGGGACAAGCCAGCCGACTCCAATCATCCCCCCCGCCGATACTGGTAAAACAGTGATAGCGGCAACTGCACCCACGGCAGCGCCTCCGGATATCCCGATAAGGCTGGGATCCGCCAGCGGATTACGGAAAAGCCCCTGAAGGGCAGCTCCAGACATAGAAAGTGAACCCCCAACTAAAATGGCCATGATGATCCTCGGCAGGCGTATGCTGATTACCACAGCCTCTTCCAGTTCTCCAGGTCCTCCTTCTGTCATTCCCAATCCCACCTTAGCCAACAAAATCAGCACCACATTAACTGGACTTACCGGCACAGGACCGGTAGCCGAAGCGATCATTACAGCAGCCCCAAGAACTATGGCTAAGATGATGAAGAACAGAGTCTTGTATCTTGATGGCAATCCTTTGCCCATCACTCCATTAAAAATACTATTGTTAATGAGGGAAAGCGGGAAATATCCACGCCGTCAGGAACTCGATACTTAAGCCTGGGGTCTTGTAGGTCGATTATTGTTATGCAAAACAGGTTTTGGAGAATGGCATTACCCATGCTGCTTTCTAGGCTATGAAGATACCATCCATGAATCGGCGTCACCATCTGCGTGAAGCGGATATGCGCTTCATGCTGGAGACACTGACATCATCCGAAAAGGAGCAAAACGCCCTGTTCAGGTTGCTGGCAGATCCCAGCGAAACGGACCGTATTTTGGACGACGACCGAATTTTCAACTCACTGCTGGAAAGTCCGGATTGCCTTAATGTCTCTCCGCATTTCTATTTCTACATCCTTGTACGTCACACTTTTCTTCAAGCCGGTATCGATGATCGGGATGTGGCGGACTACGTCGCAACGTTTCTTGAGGAATTCAGCCAGCGCGGGCACCGCAAAGCCTTGTTCCCCAATCACCGGTCCGGGTTTCTTGACAGCGTCGATATTCTGGAGGCTATTAGTCAGGCGTCTCCCTACCGTAAGTATTTCCTCTATGTATTTGCCGGTAATCACTTTCTCTTCCTGACAGGTCTCTTCGCGGATTACATTCATTGTCGGGAAGAACGCAGAGGCGCACCCGGACTGAATTACTATGAGGAAGTTGGCCGTACTTCCTACCAGAGTGCATGGAATCATCCATTATCCCGAGAATTTGCCCTCGAAAGCGTCTACGAACAACTCAGTAGCAGTTTCAGTCAGACCAGACGCGCCTTGAACGACTGTTCAGAACGTCTTCTAATGTTGAATTGATTAATTTTCAGTTCATGTAAATGAACCAATCGGTCTTGCTGTGGTCTGAGGCCATAATTAAACTGTAAGTTCCAATCCTTTAACACGTCCCTATGATATGAAAAAAAGCCGTATCTACATTTTTTCCAGTGCAGTAGCTTTAACACTTTCCTTCTACATTATGAATGCTAAAGACTCAGGACACGACCACGACCATGACCATGTTCACACCGCGGAATGTGACGATACAGGCGCTTGCGGGTTGCCTTCTTTTGCCGATTACGATAGCAGTAATGCCGAATTCACTTTGACAGAAGCCGAGTGGCGGGAACGTCTGACCCCGCTTCAATTCAGGGTCACGCGTCAACAGGGAACCGAGCCGCCGTTTCGAAACGAGTATTGGGACGAAAATCGGGCCGGTATTTATGTAGCCGTCGGCAGTGGAGTTCCGCTCTTCAGCAGCGAGGATAAATTTAATTCGGGCACCGGTTGGCCCAGCTTCACCAAACCAATCGAGGGAGCTCCCATTGGAGAGCAGGTCGATACGAGTCATGGAATGACCCGTAACGAAGTGCATTGCACCTACGATGGCTCACACCTTGGGCACGTATTCCCCGATGGACCAGCACCTAGCGGCTTACGCTATTGTATCAACTCCGCCGCGTTGAAGTTTATTCCAGCAGAGGAAGCCACTAAGGATCCCCGCTATCAGGAATATGCCCAGAATCTGTCCAAGTAGCTAGAAGATTACACTGTGCCGCGGCGCCAATGCCCGGGCTATGTCCCGTGGGAAAAAAGGACCCTTGTAAACAAATCCGGTGTAGATCTGGACAAGGCTGGCACCTGCATCCATTAAACGCCCGGCAGCCTCTGAATTTGAGGCACCACCCGTCCCAATAATCGGCAGATCTCTTCCGACAGACTTGCTGACATAGTTGACGACCTGGCAAGCGCGGTGGTTAAGCGGGCTTCCGGATAACCCGCCGGCTTCCTTGATTTCAGGGTAATCCTGGGAACGTTCCACCGTCGTATTCGTGGCGATCAATCCGCTGATCTTGTTTTCAAGTGCAATATCTATAATCGTGTCGATTTGCGGGAAGGTCAGATCCGGTGAGATCTTGAGAAGGAGAGGAATAGCCAGTTTACCGAGATTTTCAGCCCGACGACGGTTTGCCTCGGAAAGTCCCTGAAGTAGCTCAGTCAGCCTTTCCCGAGACTGCAGCTGCCTTAAATTTGGCGTGTTTGGACTACTGACATTAATCGTGAAATAATCCGCAAACTCCGCCAGTAAATGGTAGGAGGCGAGATAATCATCAAGCGCTTGCTCCAAAGGAGTAACCTTCGATTTACCGATATTGATTCCGAGAGGGATCCGACGTTTCACCCG
This sequence comes from uncultured Puniceicoccaceae bacterium, assembly GCA_964415925.1. Lineage (GTDB taxonomy): Bacteria > Verrucomicrobiota > Verrucomicrobiia > Opitutales > Oceanipulchritudinaceae > CAYQCG01. The sequence continues at coordinate 4,213 of CAYQCG010000064.1, forward strand.
GCGGGTAGTATGCTTCAGGCGTTTGGCAATCGTCTCGGCACCATCATTATTAAATCCCATTCTGTTCACCAGAGCTTCATATTTCGGATAGCGGAATAATCGTGGACGATCCACATTACCTGGCTGACGTTTGTGTGTAACCGTGCCGATTTCGACATGGCCAAAACCACAAGCCGCTGCCGCAGGCCACATCTCCGCGTTCTTGTCCATGCCCGCCGCCAATCCAACCGCGTTGGGAAAGGTCAATCCGAAGAGTTCGATCGGGCGCGTCCCCGGTGGCTGGGCATGCGCTTCCATAAACCGGCAAACCGGTTGCAGGCGACCAAGCTGCCGCAACACCCATAGGCCATAATCATGCGCCTTCTCAGGATCCTGGGTAAAGAGAATGGGCCTGAGAATACGCTCATAAAAAAGTCCCATTAAACTGTCAGTCTGATTTTTAGATTCAAAAACTCAAGGGTTATTACAATGCAGAAAAATTACAAACGAGTGTTGCACTCCACGCATTTTCCCCAATTGATCATTGACAAATCAATGCGTCTGACGCTTTACATCGCAAATCTGATAAGCCCCTATAGTCATTATGCCTAGACCGAGTCCTAAACTGCAGTGGTGCAAAGTCCGCCTTGGAGAAGATCTCAACTGGTGGGTCGAGGAAATCAGCGATCCCGTCCATTGGGATGTTGACGGCCTCGGTATCCTCGATCCGCGACAGATGGGCCACATCATGGATTTGTGTGACGCGCTCCGCGACTACGGTTTTGACCCCGATGTGATTGAGCAGGCATTCTATCCCTTCCGTATCGACAAGGAAGAAAAGAACAAGCAGGTCCGGCTCATCCGTGCCAAGGATGTCAGTATCCTTGAAAATGATGATACCCTCTTTGCCCTTCCTGACATTCTTGACGAAGATAAAAGCCCTTATGCGGACTTTCTCGACCAGGCGACCCGCTACCGTGTGAAACTGCTTAACGACCTCATCGAATTTGAACAGAAGCTGACGATCGATGAACTCGAAGAAGAAGTGAGGGAACGCCAGAATTCAGATTACTTCGAGGGCCGGGGCATGCACTTTTTTCAGGAAATCACTTCTATCCTCGAATACATTCCCGAAGGTTACGAGCTCGATACCGACGAAGAAGTTACCACTACCAAGGACGAAGAAGAGCTTGAGGATATTCCAGACTACGAGGAAACCGACGAGAAGATCGAGGAAGACGAGACCATGCGCTGGGATGAGGATGAAGACGAAGGAGAGGAAGAAGACGACTTCGACGAGGAAGAAGAGGAAAAGTAATAATCCCTTAGCCTATACGCCCCCACCGTTCTCGTAATCCGTTGTCGAGGCTTTCGATTCCGGCATGATGCCTTTCAGTTCTGCCGCCACTTCTCCTGCGAAATAGGTCAGGATCAGGTCAGCTCCAGCACGCTTGATCGCCGTCAGGGACTCATCCCGTGTTGCTTTCAGTTCAAGCCATCCTTTTTTCGCTGCTGCGTGAATCTGGGCATACTCGCCACTGACCTGGTAGGCAGCTACCGGCAGAATAGTCCGCACACGCAATTCGCGGATGATATCCAGATAGGGCCCGGCGGGTTTCACCATCAGGATATCCGCGCCTTCCCATTCATCCAGTTCAGTTTCAGTAGCCGCTTCACGGCGGTTGGCCGGGTTGAGCTGGTAGGTATGCTTGCCCAACAGCTTTGTTCCTGCCGCCTGTGAACTGCCTACTGCGTCGCGGAAGGGCCCGTAAAAGGCGGAGGCATACTTCGCCGAGTAAGCCAATATTGCCGTTTCCGTATATCCTGCCAGATCCAGGGTCCTGCGGATGGCTCCGATCCGTCCGTCCATCATGTCCGATGGCGCCACCCAGTCGACCCCAGCCTCGGCATGCAGTACCGCCATCTTGCAGAGGATTTCCACCGTGGCATCGTTGTCTACATCAGTCCCCTCCTCATTAAGAACGCCGTCGTGCCCATGGTCGGTGTAGGGATCGAGTGCGATATCAGCAATCAGCACCAACTCCGGCAACGTTTGCCTGATCGCCTGCACGGCGCGCAGGATCAATGTATCGGGCATCAGCGCTTCCGTAGCGCGGGAATTCTTCTTCTCCGGCGTAATCGAGGGAAACAGCGCAACTGCCCTGATTCCCAGTTGATACAATCGTGCACATTCCTCGACGAGGTCATGGATTGTCAGGCGCATCTGTCCCGGCATGGATTCAATTGCCACCGGTGGCCCGTTATCATCAATCACGAAAAGGGGCTGAATGAGGTCTTCCGCCGCAATCCGGGTTTCCTGCACCAGTGCCCGTACACTGGCGTTCTTGCGCAAGCGCCGCGGGCTCCGTTGTAAGTCTAGGGACTCAGTCATAGAGGCATTCTCGCAAAAAAACACAGACCCGCAAAGAGTTTATTTATTTCGTGTAATATCGCGGATCACTTTTTTCCTTCATTCTTCATTCTTCATTTTGCATTCTGTTGTTTGATGCAGCTCTACAACACCCTGACACGCCGTGTCGATGAACTGAAGCCCAATGCTGAGGGTAAAATCCGCATCTACGCCTGCGGACCCACCGTCTATGCACCCGCACACATCGGTAACCTCAGGGCCTTCCTCCTGCAGGATACCCTTCGCCGTGTCCTGGAAGTGGAATACGGTGCCGGGTCGGTTTATCAAGTGCGCAACCTCACCGATGTCGACGACAAGACCATCCGCGATGCCAACGCGGCCAGCAAACCGCTGGGTGAGTTCACCCAGGAATGGATCAACAAATTCCATGCCGACTGCGCCAGGCTCAACATGCTGGAACCAGATGTGGAGCCCCGCGCTACAGAGCACATCCCGGAGCAGATCGCGCTGGTGCAATCGCTCATCGACAAGGGGCACGCCTACCCTGCCAAAGATGGCTCTGTCTACTTCAAGGTGTCCTCCTTTCCTGAATACGGACGACTCTCCAACCTCGACCAGCGCGAACTTCAGACCCAGCTCGAAAATTCTGCCGGTGTGGCTAACGACGCAGATGAATACGACCGCGAAAGTGTGCGCGACTTCGTTCTCTGGAAAGCCTGGAAGGAGGCCGACGGCGATGTCCACTGGGATTCCCCCTGGGGCAAGGGCCGACCCGGCTGGCACCTGGAATGCAGCGCCATGAGCATCAAATACCTCACCGAAAGCTTCGAACTCCATGCCGGAGGCGTCGACCTCACCTTCCCCCACCACGAAAACGAGATCGCGCAGAGCCGATGCGCCTGCAACGGTGAGTTCGCCCGCCATTGGTTCCACAACGCCCACCTCATGGTCGAAGGCCAGAAGATGTCCAAATCCCTCGGCAACCTCTACACCCTTGACGATCTAACGGCTAAAGGCTACTCCCCCGCAGCTATTCGCTACGCCCTCCTCTCCGGCCACTACCGCCAGCAACTCAACTTCACCTTCAACGGCCTCGACGCCGCCACCAGCGCCATCGAAAAGATCGAAAATGCACTTATACCTTCGCTCCTTCGTGCTGGCGTATCCGAAGATTCTATACAAACAATCCTGAAAGACCAGTCCAAAGGACACTGGGGTGTATTCAAGGCAGCATGGGACTGCCTTCTCGACGACCTCAATATTCCCGCCGCCACAGGCGAGCTTTTTAAGGGCTTGCGTTCTCTTGGCGAAATTGAAAAACCGGAAGACCTGTTGCCTGAAATCAAAGCCCTTCGAAGCCTCCTAACCGCGCTTGGCCTCGAACTCTCTTTTGAGGAAATCCCACCTCCCGAGATTCCGACTGAAGTGGAAAAACTCGCCCAGGAACGCTGGGAGGCCAAGCAAGCCAAGGACTGGGCCACGGCCGACACCCTCCGCGACGATCTCAAATCCCTCGGCTGGGTCGCAAAAGACCGCAAAGACGGCTACGACCT
>CAYQCG010000065.1:0-8077 GCA_964415925.1 uncultured Puniceicoccaceae bacterium
TGTAATGGCGCTTGTCGGACAAATATCGATACAGCGGGTGCAGGTTCCGCAGCGGTCAGGGACGGGTTCGTCGGGCGGGATTTAAAGACTGGTGAGGATAGTACCGAGGAAAAGCCAGTTACCGAGGGCAGGGTGAATGAGGTTGGTGTGTTTTCCTTGCCAGCCAAGCCCGGCACGTGCGGCATAAGGCTTCTCAAGGACGGGCCCGGTGTCCACATAGGGCTTATTGATCCCGCCTTGTTCGCGCAGCAAAGTGCAGAGCCGCTTGAGCTTTTTTAAAATAAGCTTGTGATAGTCTGAGCCCAGTGCGTAACGCGCCACCTGGTAACCGAGATTCTCCGGATGCTCCTGATAGTAATTCAGGCCCAACATCATGACCGTCCGAGCCTCAGGCAGAACCTGTGTGGTGTCACAACGCTTCTCGACAGTACGCTCCATCCAGGCCATGTCTCCATGCTTGCCCTCCTGCAACCACCGGCGGAAATATTCCTGTCTCAGTTCCGTTTCCACCGGAGCGAACCCCACTGCTTCGAAACCCTCGGCTTTAGCCGCTTCGATGACAGTACGTTTTAGTTCGGCGGAAGACATAGTTACTTAACTATCCACGAAAATACAGTTCTTGCTGTCCAGCAGAATGCGAGAATGGATTTTGAGGGATCACCGCGTGATTATTTGCTGTAATTCTATGTATGGGCTATTATAAGTCGATGGTGATGCGAGTTTACAAACGGGCGTTAATATTCGCCATGTTTATCAGCCTGACGGGAGCGGTCTGGGGGCAGTTTCCCTTTGGCGACACGCAGCCACCTCCAAACGAGGAAAAGGATACCGAGCCTGAGAGGCTGGGGGAGAATCCCACCACCCGCGGCAAGGAATACAACACCACAGAATACGCCAATTACCTGGCGAATAAACCAAAGATACTTGACGCAAAAGCCAGAGTCCTGGTCATTCCGATCAAAAGCGAGGACGAGCAGCTGATGATCGGCAAGACAACTACTTACATCGTTAGGCGAGGTGTTAAGATGGCCATTGAGCAGGACTATGAAGCCGTGGTCCTGGATATCGATACGCCCGGCGGTCGGGTCGACCAGATGCTGGAGATTCTTGGTATCCTTGACAAGTTTGAGCAGGCTGGAGGTCACACGATCGCCTATGTTAATGATGAGGCGATTTCTGCCGGCGCTTTCATTTCTGTCGGGGCGGACGATATTTACTTCGCCCCGGGCGCGATCATGGGAGCAGCCGCAGCCATCCAGAGCACAGGTCAGGATATACCGGAAACGATGAAGGCCAAGCTCTACAGTTACCTGCGGGCAAAGATCCGGGCAATCAGCGATGATCATCCCTTCAAGGGCGATGTAATGCGGGCAATGATGGAAACTGATTTCGAACTGGTCATTGACGACAAGGTCATCGACAGCTCGGGCGACCTTTTGTCCCTCACGGCTGATGAAGCAATGGAGGAATATGGTGATCCGGCAGTACCCTTGCTTGCCACAGGGATTGTGAATGATGTCAATGAATTGTTGACCAATGAATACGGCGAAGACAACTACGTCATACAGCGTCAGGAGGTTACCTGGTCCGAGGAACTCGCCTATTACATGGAGCTAATCACTCCACTGCTTCTGGGGGTAGGCTTCCTCGCCTTGCTGCTTGAGTTCTACACACCGGGCTTCGGTTTTGCCGGAATTACCGGGCTGGTCTGCCTGGCGATTGTTTTTCTTAGTAATTATGTCGCAGGTCTTGCCGGCTATGAAGCGATTCTTGCCTTGGTTGCCGGCATTGTGTTGTTGGCGATCGAATTATTCGTTTTACCGGGGACGATTGTTTTCGGGCTGACAGGCGTATTCCTGATTGCGGGCTCGATTGTCTGGTCTCTTGCCGACATCTGGCCGACGGAAGGTGGTGGTGTAGAAGTAACCTGGGACGCTCTGGTTGATCCACTGTATCAGTTGTTTTATGGTCTGCTCATTGCCACGGTATTGTTCGTAGCCGTCTACCGCTTTCTTCCCAAACGTGTAATGAGCGCTCTGGTGTTGCGAGACCAGTCCGCACCGGCAGATGCAGTGGCTGCGGCTGGTGGTTTGCCTTCTGCCGGAACAGACAAGCTCCCGGATGCAGGTGCAAAGGGTGTTGTCACTCGTGCGATGCATCCTGTGGGTGAAGTGGAAATCGATGAACAGCGTTATGATGCCACAGTCCGGATTGGCAGTCTGCCAAAAGGTGAGCGGATTGTCGTTGTCGGCTACCGCAACTTTGCTTTACTCGTTGATAAAGACGATACCGCATGAGCACGATAGCTACACTCATCCTCATCGCGCTAATACTTTTTTTCTTTGAGATCGTCCTACCGGGTGGAATTCTGGCAATCATCGCGGTTGTCCTGATTTCCATTGCAAGTTTTATTGCTTTCGAAGACTATGGTGCGGGTGCGGGTGTGGCTGTATTTCTCGGTTCCGGACTGCTGGCACTCGGTACGTTTCTCCTCGAAATCAAGCTGCTTCGTGGAACCAGATTTGGCCGGCTTTTCAGTCATAATGAGATACAACATTCCAATACCGGAGCGGTCGATTACGACAAGACAACAGGACAATCAGGCGTCACCTTGACAACCATGGCGCCGACAGGCACAGTTGAAATTGGTGGCAAAAGCTACCCCGCCCAATCCCTTGACGGTTATCTTTCCAAAGGAACCGCCATAACGGTCATCCGGACCGACCCATTTCAATTGAAAGTAAAAAAACAACAAACCTCTTAACGACTTATGGATCTGCGCACTATCGGTATCATTGTAATCGCGCTCGTTCTGCTCTTCGGCGCTTTTTTAGTCATCTCATTCTTCAGTGTCTGGCTGAAGGCATGGTCCTCCGGCGCTTATGTCAGTTTTTCAAACCTGATAGCCATGCGCTACTTCCGGAAACTGCCCTTTTCGGTTATAGTAGACGCGCGGATTATGGCGGTGAAGGCGGGTCTGGAAATTTCGATTAATGAAATCGAAACCCACTACATGGCTGGCGGGGACATTATCCAGACCGTGCAGGGATTGATCAATGCCCAGAAAGCAGGGATCCTTCTGGACTTTAACCGGGCGTGCGCCATCGACCTGGCAACCAAAGGCACGGAAAAATCGGTTCTCGAGGCGGTGCGCACTTCGATTAATCCGAAGGTAATTGACTGTCCGCATCAGGGAGGTCCGCGACCCACTATCGACGGTGTGGCCAAGGACGGTATCCAAGTCCGGGTGAAGGCCCGTGTGACAGTACGCTCCAATCTAGAGCACTACGTAGGCAGCGCTCTGGAGGAAACAATTATCGCACGTGTGGGTGAGGGTATTGTCACGACAATTGGTTCTGCAGAAACCTACAAGTGGGTGTTGGAAAATCCGGATTCTATTTCCAGGAACGTACTCAATCGCGGCCTGGATACAGGCACAGCGTTTGAGATTTTGTCGATTGATATTGCAGATGTGGATGTCGGCGAGAACGTTGGTGCAAAGCTGCAGGAAGCTCAAGCCGAAGCGAACAAGAACATGGCTCAGGCCCAGGCCGAAATCCGCCGTGCTGCCGCTGTTGCGCAGGAGCAGGAAATGAAGGCAAGGGTAGAGGAAATGCGCGCAAAGGTGGTCGAAGCGGAAGCACAGGTGCCGTTAGCCATGGCCGAAGCTTTCCGTAACGGAAATTTAGGGATCATGGACTATATGCGTTACCAGAATATTCAGTCCGATACCGATATGCGCAGTGCGATCGCCGATCCTGAAGGCACCAGCAAGCAAAAGGGCAAGGAATAGCCTGAAATGCCAATGTCAGGCATAGGGCTCAGTTCGTGGGGACTCTGGCTTGCCCAGGGTGCTCCGGACTTTGAGAACATCATCTGGATTATTTTCCTGTTTCTTTGGGGGATTTACCAGTTGTTTTTCGCGAGCAAGAAAGAAGAGGAAAAACCGGATGAAGAGGATGCTGAAGCAGCAGAGCGGGCAAGAAGGATACAGGATGAAATCCGTCGTCGTATCGAAGAACGCAAGCGAGGGGTCCAACCGTCAGAGAAGCCATCACAGGAAGAGCAACCCAGACGAGAAAGAGCACCTTCTCGCCGGGAGCTGAAACCGCGTCCGGAATACACGGATACACGCCCGGCCTATGAGGAGCCACAGCCTGAGCCGGTTGCAACCGGTGGCTACCAGCCTTACGGTGATTACGAAGCGCAGCTTCGGGAGCGCCAGAGGCAGTTGGAGGAAGCACGCAAGGAGCGAGAGCGTATGCACCAGCAAGCTCAGGCTATGCTGAAAAAAGCAAGATCTTCCGATGACACATACTACACAGCCAAAGTTAATCGTAACTGGGATATTGCCGTGGAATCACCCAGAATGCTTAGACGTGATGTCTTGGAAGCTTTGAGTGATCCCAATGGCTTGCGTAAGGCTATCCTTTATCAGGAAATACTTGGGCCTCCATTGGGAAACCGTAAAGAACACGGTGGCTGGAAAGGTATTTCCTAGAGTTACGGAAGACGTCCCGTCCCGACACCTTCAGCAGGCATCTTGAAACGCCGTCCCTCCATCACTATTTCCAGTGCACTCCCATTTGTGTAGCGAATAACCACCGGCCCGTATTTTTCAAGGTCCAGCGTCTCACCTTCGAGAAGGGTCCCGCGGAAAAGCTCCTGTCCATCATTTTTCTGTTCAATGATAACAGTCACGTTGTCCAGTGCCCTGACAGTGAATGTATCCGGTTCAATGGCTTGTGCGGTGTCTGCCGGTTGCGGTTGTGCGGGCTGTGCCGTTTCGCTTTGATCCGCCAATTCCGGATTGATATCTGGAGAATCGTCGCTGATGACCCTTACCAGGAGCATGACAAAGAGGGTCAGAATAAATACCGTCATAACGGAAAAGAGTGCAATTTTGTAAACGCCACTCTTGTCTTCGTCCGTTGACGAATGGGTTCCTTCCGGCTCATCCGGGATCTGCGGTGTCAAGGCCGTCGGCACATGCTTTGGTTGTGCGGGAGGACCGTCTTTAATTTCCATTTGACCATAGGATGGACGAGGCTGGGGCTCGGTTGATTCCTGTGGCTTTGGGGGAACCGTTTTTGGCTCTTCGGGCGCAACGTGTGCGGCAGACTGGGCATGGGCATTACGGGCCATGGGAGGTGGCGGTGTGTTTCCAACGGTATGGCCATGACGTTGACTGGTGCCCCATTTCTGTTGCGACAGTTGTCGCGCGTCGTAGTCGGTCAGGATGTTGTCTGCATCCAGACGCAGGAACTTGGCGTAATTCTTGAGGAATCCCCGCACGTAGATTTCAGGGAGGTTAACTTCGTCAAATTCATCGCTTTCCATCGCGATGAGGAAGTCTCCACGTATTTTGGTGGCTTCCGCTGCTTCACGGATGGACACGCTCTTGCGCTTACGCGCTTCTTCTAGCCGCTCTCCAATCGTCATCTCTTTGTATGGATATGCTTAGCACGGTGTAGCTGAAAGAACAAAGATAAATTTTCAGTTAATTAGCTGCCTAACGCCTTATAAGTCATTCAGGTCCTTCAGGATTTCCCGGGGATTGGAGCCATTTTCCGGACCGACTATTCCTTCCGCCTCCAGCATTTCCATAATCCGGGCAGCCCGGTTATATCCTATTTTCAGACGGCGTTGTAACATGGAGGTGCTGGCCCGCTGCGAGGTGCGGAGGACTTCAAGTGCCTGCGGAACTAGGTCGTCATCCCATTCCGTGTCATCCTCATTCCCTTCGCCATCCAGGACTGACTCTTCGACGTTCTTCTGGAATTGTTCGTCAAAGACCGGTTCACCATTGTTACGGGTGATAAAGTCCACAACTTGGTTAATTTCCTCGTCTGCGACAAATGCCCCCTGGGAGCGTATCAGGTCACCACTTCCGGGTGGCAGGAAGAGCATATCCCCACGGCCGATCAAGTGATCGGCTCCCATAATATCAAGAATCGTCCGGGAATCGACTTTGGAGGCCACCTTAAATGCAATTCGGGAAGGCAAATTTGCTTTGATGACACCTGTGATGACATTCACCGAGGGCCGTTGGGTCGCCAGGATCAGGTGAATACCTGCTGCACGGGCGAGTTGTGCCAGGCGGGCTATTCCTGTTTCAATGTCCTGAGGTGCAACCATCATCAGGTCAGCCAGTTCGTCCACGATACAAACGATGTAAGGGAGCTTGTCGGGCACATCGTTATTGATATCGCGGGGCACCTCCACACTGGCGGCGGCAGCCCTTTCCTCGGGTGAGAGGGACGCATCCAGTTCTTTCGCGCGCTCTTCCGCTTCCTTGCTCCTGTTTTTACGGGCGTTGAATCCTGCGATATTGCGGACACCGACTGCGGCGAACATCTGGTAGCGGTTCTCCATTTCGGTAGCAAGGTAACGCAATGCTCCGGGAACTTTCTTCGGTTCGGTTACAACCGGAATCAGCATGTGCGGCAAAGTGTTGTAGACCTGCATTTCCACAATTTTGGGGTCGACCATGACAAATCGCAGGTCCTCCGGACTGTGTTTATAAAGCAGGCTTGTAATGATGGTGTTGATACAGACCGTCTTCCCCGATCCCGTTGCACCCGCAATAAGCAGGTGAGGCATACGGGTCAGGTCTGTAATCAGGGGTTTCCCGGAAACCTCTTTGCCCAGGGCAATCGGAATTTCCGCTTCATTGTTAACCCAGTCTTCGGACTCGAGAATATCCCTGACATAGACTGGTAACGGCTTCTTGTTCGGAATCTCAATGCCGACACAACCCAGTCCAGGAACTGGTGCGAGGATGCGCACACTGTTGGCTTTCAGACCGAGTGCGATATTCTTGTCCAGGTTAGCAATTTTCTCAACGCGTACGCCTGCCGCAGGGTATACATCGTAGCGCGTAATGACTGGTCCTGCATGGACGTCTCCCATGGTGACTTTAACCCCGAATTCTCCGAGCGTTCGAACCAGCACATCTGCGGTTTCCTGATGGACAGAATCGCTCTCACCAGTTTCCTCCGGGGGTGGTTCTGAAAGCAGGTCAAGTGAAGGGAATTGGTAATCACCCTTTTTTTCCGGCAGTGGCTTGCTGGCTTTCCGGGTTGTTTCGCTGGCAATAATTTTCAGGTTTTGCTTGGGATTCTCTTTAGGGGTTTCCTCATCAGGTTCTACGGGAGGTTCTTCCTGGGGTTGGAGTGTCAGGTCAGGAACAGGAGTACTGCCGGGTATTTTCTTCGGTGGTGGGGGTGGGGCGTCAATATAGTCCCTGTCGGCATTCTTTGACGATAAAATGTCAGCCTTTTCAGAACTCTTTAGCGATGGTTTCTCTTTCTTCTCGGGTGTGATGCCCTTAACGGCTTCCTTATCTTTCTGAAGCCTCGCTTTTTCTTCCAATTTCAGTGCTTTACGCTCATTACGTCTTGCCTTCCATTCACGATAACCTCGAAAGCGTCTAAGAATCCAGATTCCTATGTTGTCGTGAAAAATATGAAAGAGTGCTGCCAGAAAGAGAAGGCCAAAGATGACCAGGGTACCCAGTATGCCGATACTTTCGTGCAGGAATCCACGGTATAGCTGATCACCGACGAAGCCACCTGGTCCGTAAGGCAGGTTGTTGTTGGTGCGGCTTTCGGCAAGTTCCTGATAGGAAACATCGCTGAAATAGACCTCCTGAAGACTTGAGATAATGGTCAGGAAAAGGATACTGAAAAAGATAGAGACAATTCGCAGGAATTTGACTTTATAGGCCTGAGCGAAGGTATACATACCCGCGAACCAGAGGCAGAAAAGCGGTATCAGCCAGAACGCGTTACCCAGCACGCGTAAGCCGTTGTAGCCCACCCACATGCCTGCATTGCCCATCGGCAACGACTCTGGCTCCGTTGTGAAAGCGGTGTTCTGTTGCCAATCGTAGGTTATCAGGGACAGTAAAGTAAAGATTGCGAGAATAAAAAAGGCCAACCCTTGTAACGGCATTGGACGCGCGTTGCGTGGCTTAAAGGTAGGTTCCGCTTTCTTCTTCTTTACTGCTTTTTTCGAGGAAGCTCTTGCCATAAAAAGAATACAGAGCTTAAAACTTTGCGTTCAGGAATGCAAG
>CAYQCG010000066.1:0-7921 GCA_964415925.1 uncultured Puniceicoccaceae bacterium
CAACACAACCTCAATTGAATAAACTATGAGCAATGCATTAGGATTGATCGAAACCAAAGGGTTCATTGGCAGCGTAGAAGCTACGGATGCGATGGCCAAGGCGGCCAATGTGGAATTGGTCAAGCAAATCCCCATTGGCGGTGGATTTCTCACTGTGCTGGTGCGTGGTGATGTCGGCAGTGTGAAGGCTGCAGTGGATGCAGGTGCTGAAGCTGCCAACAAGGTCGGCGAGCTTGTTGCGTCCCATGTAATGGCACGTCCCCATGCCTCACTTCTGCAAAAATTTGATGTATAATCCCGAACGGAAACTATCATGGTAAAAGCAATTGGACTAATTGAAACCAAGGGGCTCACAACCCTGCTGGAAGCTGCGGACGCCGCCCTCAAAGCGGCCGATGTAACCTTTGTTGGCTGGGAGAAAATCGGTAGCGGTCTGGTGACAGCGATTTTCCAGGGCGATGTCGCCTCGGTCAAAGCTGCGATAGACGCAGGTGCTGAAGCCGGTCGCCAGATCGGGGACGTAGTCGGAGTGGAAGTGATTCCGCGTCCGCATGATGACCTCGGCAAACTGGGCAGTTTCCTGTCTGCCTGAGGGTTAAGGAGATTTCTTGATGCTTCTACTGGTCGCCAACCTCGGCTCCACTTCTTTCAAATGTTGTCTATTTGAGGCGAGTGCGGCCGGACTTGTTTCACTAGGCAAGGCCAGTGTAGAACGCGTCACCGATTATGAAGCGGCTATAGAGGAGGGGCTCGAACAGCTGCGGCAGGCAGGGCTTCTCCGTTCTGGAGAGGTGATCGAAGCAGTTGGCTTCAAGACGGTACTCGGGCATCAGCTGTCAGGTTGTGTTGATGCGGATGACCGTTGTATTGCTGCCCTTGAAGCTGCCATACCACTGGCGCCTGCGCACAGCCCACCATACATAGAAGGAATCAGACATTTCAGGGAAAAACTGCCAGATGCACATCTCGTTGCGCACTTTGAGACGGCATTCTATCAGTGGGTAGCGGAAGCCAGCCGGCTCTACGCGGTTCCAAAGGCCTGGCGCGATGCCGGTGTCGTTCGTCATGGCTTCCATGGAGCCAGCCACAAGTATATTGCCGAGCGCTCCGCCCATATGATGGGACGCGAGGAGATAGCCGAAGGGGTGCGCAATCTCTACACAAGTGGGCCAGACAGGGAAACACTGTCAACTGAACCACCCCTGCGGGTTATTTCATGCCATTTGGGCGGTAGCAGTTCAGTCACAGGTATCCGCAATGGTGTGGCGATCGGTACGAGTATGGGATTAAGCCCACAAAGCGGCTTGCCCCAGAACAACCGGGTAGGGGAGTTGGACTCCATGGCCATTCCTTTTGTGCATCGTCAGCTTGGACTCTCAATCGACGAAATCGAACATCAGCTTTCGCGGGAATCAGGCTTACTGGGGTTGTCGGGTGTCAGCAATGACATGCGTGACATCCGGGAAGCTGCGGGAAAAGGCAATAGAGACGCCCAGCTCGCTTTAGAGCATTATGTCCAGCAGATCCGTCACTGGATCGGCTCTTTCCTGATCGCGATGGGAGGTTGTGATGCGATCGTCTTTACCGCCGGTATCGGCGAGAATGATACGCGAATTCGCGCTGCTGTTCTGGCAGGCCTGGAAGAGATCGGGATCGAACTGGATACCGACTTGAACAAAGAAGATAAAGATGGCGAGTATCGTATCTCTAGCCCTCGATCACGCTGCGCTGTATGGGTAATCCCCACGAACGAAGAGCATGTCGTTGCGACCGAAACTTACCGCCATGTCAGCACAAACAAACCAAAACTTTCATCCTTCGAATCATCTATTCATTAAACTCAACGATACAATATTATGGCACAAGCAATTGGTCTTCTTGAAACTAAAGGCCTGATCGCACTGGTAACCGGAACGGATGCCATGCTCAAGGCAGCCAATGTAACACTGGCCGGCCCCATGAAGGGCGTTGGCAGCGCATTGGTATCCGCTTCCGTGATCGGTGATGTAGCCGCTGTAAAAGCTGCCCTCGATGCTGGAGCTGACGCTGCCCGCCGGAATGGAGAGGTCATCAGCGCACATGTCATCGCCCGTCCGGCTGACGACACCCTGAAAATCTTACCGGAACAGTCAAAGGGAGCCAAGAGCGGAGCTCGTAAGTAAAGATGTTCCTAGCCCGAGTGATAGGCCAGGTGGTGTCCACCAAGAAGGAACAGGAGCTGAGCGGCCGCCGCTTGCTTCTCCTGCGCCCCATGCTGGCTGATGATAAAAATCCGGGGATGCTTAAACCTGGCAGCAATACGATTGTTGCAGTCGATGCACTGGGTGCAGGACAGGATGAAATGGTGCTTTTTGTGCAGGGAAGTTCAGCCCGCAAGTGCGGTGGTCTGAGCAGCGTCCCGGTAGATGCCTCCGTAGTGGGAATCGTGGATACGGTATCCATACAGGGCAAAAGCGCCTATCAGTCTGGCGAACACGGCTAAGAACTATGGATAGCACGATTATTTCAGACATTGTTTCCGACGTTTTGAAGCAACTGGATGGGTCTGTAAACCTGCAGACCTCCAAGGTAGTGGATAAGCCTGCTCAAAACGATACGCCTGCGCCTGTTGTCATGAGCGGAAACCGCCCCGGTGTATTCACGAATGGCAGAGAGGCTGCCGAAGCTGCTGAAAAGGCATTTGAGCAACTACGCCCAATGGGCCTTGAAGCGCGCGCCAAAATCATCGCGATTATCAAATCAATGTGTTTTTCAGAAGCACAGGAGTGGGGACGCATCGAACTGGATGAAACAAAAATCGGCAGGCTTGACCACAAGATTGCGAAGTTGGAATGCCTTCGCGATATTCCCGGTGTTGAGTGGCTTCGTCCAAACGGCATCAGCGGAGACCGTGGTATAACGATGGAGGAGCATTCGCCGTTTGGAGTAGTCGCTGCCATCTCACCGGTCACCCATTCAATTCCCACTATCGCGTGTAACCTTATAAACATGGTGGCGGCGGGTAATACTGTAGTTGTCAATGCACACCCTGGAGGTGCCCGATGTGCCGCAATCGCTGTGGCCGCTTTTAACGAGGCAATCAGCAAGGAAGTGGGTATCCGGAATGTGGTTACAATAGTGGAGAAGCCCACGATTGAAAGCTTCAATGATATCCGTGCGTCCGATTCAGTCTCATTGATTTGTGTCACCGGAGGCCCGGCGGTGGTAAAAGCCGCCATGAAGAGCGGTAAGCGTGCAATTTGCGCCGGACCGGGTAACCCGCCAGTAGTCGTCGACGTTTGCGCTGATTTGGACAAGGCGGCGTCTGACATTATTTACGGGGCTTCCTTCGATAACAACCTGCTCTGTATCGGAGAGAAACAGGTCTTCGTCCTGGCCAAGGTTTTTGACTCCTTCCTCAAATCGTTGGAGAAAGCCGGTTCAGTGCTGCTTAAGGAAGGTGCTTTGGAACAACTGACCACGGCGGCCTTCACCTACAAGGAAGACGGTGGCGGTTGCTCACACCCGGTTTTGAAGCGTGAGCTTGTAGGGGCGGATCCTGCTGTATTGGCGAATCATGCGGGAGTTTCCGTTCCCGATAGAACACCGCTTCTACATGCAGTAACGGACAGCGATCACCCTTTTGTGCAGGAAGAGCAGATGATGCCATGCCTGCCGATTGTAAAGGTGCAGTCAATCGAAGAAGCCATCGAGAAGGCCCGAATCTCGGAGCATGGCTACAGGCACTCCGCCATGATTCACACAATGCATGTGGGTCACATGACTGCGATGGGACGGGCTCTGGACAGCACTCTTTTTGTCAAAAACGGTCCCTGCACCGCTGGTCTCGGCATGGGTGGAGAAGGCTACGCCAGTTTCTCTATTGCCACTACCACTGGAGAGGGCATTACCACACCACTCACCTTCACCCGTAATCGACGCTGCGTTTTGGTCGACAACCTGAATATCGCGTAACGATGTTTCCCGCTCGCGTCATCGGAACTGCCACCACCACGGTCCGCCATCGTTCCTACAGGGGTTTACGCTTATTGATATGCGAACTCATCGACGAAACGAGGGAGGGCACGGGCAAAATCACTGTAGCGGGTGACTGGCTGGGAGCCGGTAAAGGTGATCGTGTCATAATCACTGCGGATGGTGATGCGGCCATGAAGTATACCGGGGATCCCAAGGGACCGCTAAGGAACGTTATTGTGGGAATCATCGACGGGATAAAAGGAGTCTCACAATGAAAATAGGACGCGTCATCGGTCATGTGGTTTTAAGCCAGCATATCCCTGAGTATAAAGGAGGCCGCTGGTTGCTGGTTTCACCACTTGATAAGAAGGATCTGCTGGAACCGGCAAATACGAGTATCACTACCCAGCCTTCTTCTGTAGTCTATGATAACCTCGGAGGGAGCACGGGTGATCTAATTGGATACACAGAGGGTGGCGAAGCAACCCTTCCATTTGATTATCCTATGCCTGTTGACAGCTACAATTGTTGCCTGTTTGACCAGGTCAATGTGTATCCGGAATTTAATGACACTATTGATTCATGAAGAAGCTTTTTACACTGAAGGATATTGAGCAGATGGTGCGGAACAACGGCACAATGCCAGACATCCCGGAGGGTGCTCTCTTGACACCATCCGCGAAGGACTTCCTGCGGTCCCGGCCGAGTGGACCTGCAGCAACCCGGTCATCCGCTCATGTTGAACCCAAGGCACCTGATTATGAGTATCACTGGAAACCAGGCGCTGATCCAACCAGCAAAGAAGCTATAGAGAAATTATTCAACTCCCCGGAGATTCAAGTATTAAAACAGAGGATGTGTGAAATGGGTCGCCGCATGTGGCAAAAAGGCTACACTGATGGAAACGGCGGAAACCTTACCATAAGGGTAGGGGATAACCTTGTGCTCTGTACGCCGACGCTGGTTTCCAAGGGGTTCTTGAAGCCGGAGATGATTTGCCTGGTTGATCTTGAAGGGAAGCAACTGGCAGGTGCTTTCAAGCGTACCAGTGAGGTCATGACGCATTTAGGGATTATGAAACGCCAGCCCGCTGCCAAGTCATGCTGTCACGCCCATCCGCCACACGCCACTGCATTCGCGGTGGCAAAGGTTAAGCCCCCGTCATGCCTGATCCCTGAAGCGGAAGTTTTCCTGGGTGTTATTGGAGAGGCGACTTACAAGACACCCGGAAGTCCGGAGAACGCTGACGAAGTCGGTCAGGCCGCCGTCCAGCACCAGGCTGTCCTCATGCAAAACCATGGTGTGATAACTTGGGGCAAGGACATTGAAGATGCCTACTGGAAAATGGAAAATACGGATGCCTACTGCCAGACGGTGTTACTGGCATCAATGTTAGGACGTGAACTGGTTCCTATCCAGCCACAGCAAGCGAGGGAACTGATCGATATACGCAAGCAACTCGGCATGGAAGATTACCGCGAAAACTGGCAGGAGTGCCAGCTCTGTGACAATGCCGATTTCCATCCGGGCTTTCACGCCAATCCCGCAAGAGGGGATTGCTCCTGCCAGAATCAGCCGGAAGCCAGCGGTATATTACCGGACAAAGAGGCGGAAGCTCTGGTCCAAAAAATTACGGACAAGATATTCTCCCATCTTCAACAACAACAAAGCCAGTAAACATGAAAGTAACGATTATTGGGGGTGGGGGCCGTGTCGGTTCCAATGCTGCATTTGCCCTGCAATGTGCAGGTATCATTTCAGAAATACAAATCCTGGATGCCAATCAGGAAATGGCCGAGGGTGAAGCTCTAGACCTCATGCACGGCACCTCTGTCTACGGTGACCAGCGCATCTATGCCGGTGACTATGAGCGCGCCAGGGACACCGATATTTTTGTGATTACCGCGGGATTGCGCCGTAAGCCCGATGAATCCCGCCTCGAGCTTATTAATCGAAACGTAAGCCTCTTCAAGGCTATTCTGCAAAACCTGATTGATTCTGGTCACAAATCTTGCGCTCAGTTTTTCGTCGTTTCAAATCCGGTAGATATCCTCACCCGGATGGCAGTTGAAACATTGTCCATTCCTGATGCTCAGGTCTATGGCCTCGGAACAATGCTGGATACTGCCCGTTTTCGCTCCCTGATTGCCGAAGCACTCCAGTTACCGTCATCCTCAGTGAAAGCGCTTATCCTCGGTGAGCATGGTGATTCCATGGTGCCCATCTGGTCTTCTGCAACAGCAGGCGGATTGCCCCTGACCGGCTTGAAACAAGCCACAAACCATTTTCAGTCGCAAATCTTTCAGCGCGCCCGATCCAGCGGCGCTGAAGTCATCAAGCGAAAGGGTGGGGCCGGTTGGGCTGTTGGTGCCACGATTGCTGAAGTCGTTCATGCCGTGGCGCTTGACAGCAAGGCACTGCTTCCGGTTTCGAGCGCCGTCAAGGGTGCCTATGGAATTCGCCAGAGCTGCATTAGCGTGCCAACCATCGTGGGTCGTAACGGCATTCTTTCGCACCTTGAATTCGAGCTTTGGCCCAAGGAAAAACAAGGCCTGCAAGCCTCCGCAAAAGCCCTTGACGAGACATTCTCAAAAATCAATTAATCTTTTCACACCCGACAATCCTGAAATACCTGTTTCTGTCTTGAAGGAATCAGGTCAGTTGATCCCACACAAAAGTCCTCAGGACTACGATATGAGGCTATGAGGGTGTTCAGGAGAATATTGACGAGGAACACAAATAGCTTAGTCTTCTGATGTTATTACCCCTTGTAAAATCTCCTTGAATGAAGCCTGCAAAATATTTTGCCCATATCCTTTTTGCTCTGTCGATGTTCCTGATCTCTATTCACCATTTGTCAGGACAATCACGGTTACCGAATGTTGTCATCCTGTTGGTCGACGACATGGGTCACGGTGATATTGCCGCACACGGAAATCCGATACTCAAGACTCCAAACTTTGACAGGCTACACGACGAGTCTGTCCGTTTTACAAATTTTGCCGTCAGTCCCACCTGCTCACCCACCCGGGCAGCCCTCTTGACCGGTCGGCATGAGTTTTTGGTAGGCGTTACCGGTACAAACAGGGGAGCGGAATATTTGGATCCTGCGGCAACGACGATTGCCGAATTGTTTCAGGCAGAAGGTTACAGGACTGGAATTTTTGGCAAGTGGCATCTGGGGTTCGGTGGGGATCACGATCCCTGGAAACGCGGTTTTGATGTCGCCTATCATGTCAAAGGAGACCGCCAGGGTGAAAAGTTTGACCCGGTTATGCTGAAGAACGGTCATGCGGAAAAGGCCAGTGGCTACCGGGAGGATATTCTCTTTACAGAGGCCATGCGTTTCATGGAGGAGAGCAAGGATAATCCGTTTTTCTGTTACCTTTCGAGCTACTCACCGCATGCCCCGAACGTGGCTCCTGACAACTACATGGAGCCCTACAAACACCTCAAGTCATCCGGTTATTCAAAGTCAAAGTTACTCCCGGGCTATTATGGCCAGATTGCCAATATTGATGAGAACCTTGGGCGTCTCCTGTCGTTTCTGGAGGAAACCGGTTTGGCTGAGAACACCCTTCTTATTGCACTGAACGACAATGGCGGCACTCAGGGCGTCGATGTTTACAACAGCGGAATGCGGGGAGAAAAGTCGACGGCGTGGCGTGGTGGAACCCGTGCCTACTCGTTCTGGAAACTCGGCGATCGTTATTCTCCGGGTGACCGTGACCACATGACGGGGCACATCGATGTTCTCCCCACACTGGCGGATCTCTGTGCCCTCGACCTGCCTTCTGAACTCACTGCCCAATTAAGGGGCGACAGCTTGTTGCCTCTGCTGGAAGATCCGGATGCACAACTGGACGCCAGTCGCATGCAGGTTCACCACAGAGGCAGGTGGGATAACCCGGAAACATGGAAACAACACTAGTATGGACTCTGCACTGTCCGCTGGGGAAACTAT
>CAYQCG010000067.1:0-7884 GCA_964415925.1 uncultured Puniceicoccaceae bacterium
ATCGTTTTCGGTTCACCATGAACCGCCAGATGATAGCTGGGATCCGGTGCAAATTCTTGTTGGAGTTCCTGCAATGTGCCACTGGCAACAATGCGACCTTGATTAATGATGATAACCCTGTCACATGCGGCTTGCACTTCTGAAAGGATATGGGAAGAAAGAAGTATAGTTATCCGGCCTCTGAAGGACTGAATTAATTCCCGCATCAAAAGGATCTGATGTGGATCCAGGCCGATAGTAGGTTCATCCAATATTGCTACACGAGGCTTTGCTACGATTGCATCCGCGACTCCCACTCTTTGCCTGTAACCTTTCGATAATGAGCCAATCACTTTACGTGATGTCTTTCGGTGAAGTTCACATCTTTCCAGAGCCTCATCTACGGAGTTATTTACATCACGACCCCTTAGGCCTTTTAGCCGGGCACGAAATCGTAGGTATTCGGTGACTCTCATTTCGAGCGGCAAAGGATTGTTTTCAGGCATATAACCAATACAGGCTTTAATTGCTTGCTGATTACTGGCTACCGGTATGCCGCATATCCGGGCACTGCCTGAACTGGCCGGTATTAGACCACTCAGGATTCGAAGGGTGGTGCTTTTCCCGGCACCGTTAGGACCCAGGAAACCAACGACCTCGCCTTTCTGCACCTTGAAACTTACTCCATCCAGGGCCTTTACACGGGCAAAACGCTTTTTCAGTTTTTCCGCTTCGATACTGTAGACAATTTCGTTCAAACCTTATTCTCCATTCATCTCGCTTGAGACTATGGTTCTTTAGACGGCTGTAAAGTCTGTGAGTTCAATCTATACTACGTCGGTATACTTCTGCTAAACCTAAAACTGAAAGATGTTCTTCGTGGCGTACACGCTCCCTGAATACTTTTGGAACAATATGAGCATTACCTCCAGTGACGATGATATGTGCTGTTTCACCCTCACTTTCGACCTCACTTAATATACGTTTAAGCAGTGATTCAATCATTCCACGATAGCCGGGACCGCATCCAATTTGCATTGCCTCGACGGTACTTTTACCCCAAGGGCTTTCGTTATCGAGATTAAAGCGATCCAATTTCGGTAACAGTGCGGTTTTTTCATGCAAGTAATCGGTCATTAGTGCCTATCAGGGTGCAATTTTACCGCCCGAATACCCATTGTGAGTGATTACGTCAAAGCAGGTTGCGGTTCCCAGAACCAGTATTACTGCGGGCACACCCGTTAAATGTTGTGCTCCTATCGCACAGGCAAGCCTGTCCGGTCCAATTTCCTGCGGTTCCGGGTAATCGATGGGCAGTCCCAGGCAATTCTTATAGCTCAATTCATACATTGGAAGTTGTGGAGCTAATTCTTTGGACAATTGTGATATTTTTGCCGTGGCTTGCGGAACTACCGAACAAAAAACAAAAGCCTCATAGTCTTTATAGTCTCTCAGGCAACGTTCCAGACTGCTGCTTGCACACGTTAATTGAGCAGTCGGGATATCCGTGTATTCCCGCACATTTCCATCAACCACCTTGGCTAGATGACCGGAGGTGTTGCCTATATCCAGACAAAGTAGTCTCATTCAATCAGGTTGCAGTGAGTTTGGCTTCTCTTTGCAAACCCGTCAATGTAACCTCACCCGACCGAAGGATTATTTTCTCACCAGCGGATGTTTTTATCATGAGAGATCCATCATGCTCAAGACCTTCAACTACTCCTGAAATCCTGTCTCCTCTGTAATCCGCAGTGACTTCCCTTCCTTTCAGGCAATCATACCGGTTCCACATTTCCAGCAGATGGTCATCGGTAATCTGACTCAAATATGCATCGTAACCGGTCTTGCACGCTGCAATTAACTTTGCCGCCAGCTTGTTGAGTGAGATCTCCTTCCCCAGTGCCCGGGAAAGAGAGGTCGCCTTTTTAGACAAATCTTCGGGCCATATCGAGCAGTCACTGTTTACATTTAATCCCAGGCCGAATATGAGTGTATTCATCCGATCAGCCTCGATTTTCGCTTCAGTAAGCATGCCTGCGAGCTTCTTCTCATTATACAGCAGGTCATTGGGCCATTTCAGGCGAATATCCAGGTCGAATTCGGATGCGATTGCTTCGCATACACTAAGCCCCATCCAGAGAGTGATGGATTGCATTTCCGTAGGATGAGATTGTGGCTTGAAGGCCAGGCTTAAATAAAGATTACCTTCCTGCGGACTATGCCAGACACGGCCCAGTCGGCCTCGACCAGAGGTTTGTTGCTGAGAAATAACACTGAAGGGCGTATCATTGCCTTGGGTCAAAACCCTTTCGGCTTCAGCGTTCGTACTGTCGATGATCTCATGGTGGTAGATTGGCATCGACTGGCCCCAGCTTTCCAGATAAGCCTGCACAAGTGATGCACTAAGCTCAAGAGGTTCCGCTTTCAGGCGGTAGCCTCGGTGGCGAACAGCTTCAATCAGGAAACCGCTTTCGCGTAGTTTTTCCAGCCTTGCACAAACACCGACTCTAGAAATTCCCAGTGCCCGTGCAAGTGTGTTACCGGAAACATAATGTCCGTTAGATTCGAGCAATGCTTTGATGATAACTACATCAGCAGCATTCATTTGGATGTCCTTTCTAATGTTTATAAACGAAGTTAATGCTTGTAAATCAACAATGTAAAGGAATTGCATTTGTTGACTAACACTTACAACATACGGTAATGTACTTTAGCAGTTTCCTTAATGTTCAGGACTGGTTTCATTCCATTCCAGCCCGATATCAACCCACTGGCTCTGATGCACAGTGGCACCAGTCGAGATGAAATCGAGCCCAATAGACCCTAATTCCTCAAGATCATTCAGGCTAATACCACCACTGGCTTCAGTTCGGATCCTTCCCTCGCATTGTCGAAGAGCCTCTGGTAGAATACTATGTGCAAAATTGTCGAGTAGGACCAGGTCTGCACGCCCCTCGATCACCGGATCGATTTGCTCCAGCTGGTCAACCTCTACCTCGATAATTTTGCCTGGATTCTGCTTTCTGGCTTGCTCGACCAAGGATTTTAAAGAATCCCTGCCTGTTGCTGCTGCGGCCTGAATGTGGTTGTCCTTCAACATCGGCCAGTCAAATAAGCCAAGTCGATGATTCCAGCCACCTCCACATGCGACTGCATATTTCTCCAAATACCGGTAACAGGGTGTTGTTTTTCGGGTATCCAGAAGCCGTGTTGAAGTGGCTGACAGAGCTTCAGTATACATATGGGTCAATGTGCTGATACCACAAAGGTGTTGGAGGAAATTCAGTATTATGCGCTCAGCCATCAAAATTAAACTAGCTGTTCCACGAATCGTACCCAGAGGAGTATCTTTCGTTACTTTTTGCCCCTCGTATATTCGACTCTCAAAAACACAGCCCTGGCCATATTCACCTAGTATCAAGGGCACTAAAGGCATACCGCATACTATCAGTTCCTGTTTAGCCAGCAACGTTGCTTCGCCCATCTTATCCTGAGGGATCAGGCTGCTTGTAAGATCTCCGGACTGCTTCGGCTTGAGCGAATCAGCTAAACCGGAACCAGCAAGATCCTCCTCTTTGGCATTCTGAATTAGGCGGCACAAGTATTCCCCATCCAGGTCTTCCCAGGATAATCGACGGCAGATTTTTTCAAGCGGAATCACCTCATGTGCGGATTTGCCCGCTGCCACGAATCAGATATTTATAGGAGGTCAACTCACGCAGACCCATTGGCCCGCGAGCGTGAAGCCGGTCAGTCGAAATACCAATCTCAGCGCCGAGACCAAATTCGTAGCCATCGGTAAAATAAGTTGTTACGTTATGATAGACAGCAGCTGAATCGACGCCCTGCAGAAAGAGTTCACCGGTTTCACGGTTTTCCGTAATGATAGAGTCACTGTGGCCAGATCCGTATTTGTTTATCGTGTCTTTAGCATCCTTAACATCATCCACTAATTTGATGGCAATGATTAAATCGAGATACTCTTCCGAATAATCTGATTCGGTCGCTGGTTTGCAGGGTATTCCGCTTTTTTTGAGAATTGCTTCCGATTCGGAATCAACCCGTAATTCGACTCCTCTATCCAATAAAGCCCTGGCCATGCGGGGTAGGGCGACATCTGCTATAGTACGCGCAATGAAAAGGTTCTCCGCTGCACAGCACACGCCAGGCCGCTGGCACTTCGCATTAACAACAAAGCTTTCGGCCATATCCAGATTCGCTTCTGTATCGACATAAACATAACATACGCCTTTGTAGTGTTTGATAACTGGCATTCGTGCGTTATTATTGACAAAATTGATCAGTCCCTCGCCACCTCTGGGTATTATACAATGCATGTATTGATCCAGTTTCAGCAATGTGTTCAGGGCGCTACGTTCTGTCGTGGGAATCAGCTGGACTGCTTTAGGATTTACCTGATGTTCTTCCAGCGCTTGTGCTATCAAGGAAGCCAGGGCCGTATTGCTGTGAAATGCTTCCTTGCCTCCCCGCAGAATGCTGGCGTTTCCGCTTTTAAAGCAGAGCGCAGCACAATCAATGGTTACATTAGGACGAGATTCGTAAATTATCCCTACGACTCCAATCGGTACACGAACCTTGTCTATGACCATTCCATTCGGGCGGGTCGTCTGCTCTATCACTTCGCCCACAGGATCCGGGAGCTGGACTACTTGACGAACCCCATCAGCCATTTTCCTCATTCTTGCCGGGGTGAATTTTAGCCGGTCAAGCATGGCTCCTTGCAGGCCGTCCTTTTCAGCCTGCGCAAGATCCTTGGCATTAGCGGCCATAAGCAATGCCTCCGAATTATCCAGCAAATCCGCTAATGACTTTAAGACGGCGTTCTTGGTTTCCGTCGGTATCGTTGCCAGTTCACGGGAGACCGTCAATGCATCCCGTGCAATTTCAGTGACTATTCTCTCTAAGTGATCTTCTTCCGGTATGTTTTCCTTGAGCATGGCAAGTTGTCCTGACGGATGAGCATGTGCATCCTGTCATCAATTGCCATCAAAAAGCTAGGAGTTGGCGGATTCGAAAATCGGTAATATTGGCTTCCACTGTTCATCCGGCAGATCTGCACCTGTGACCTGAACGACTTCCGCACCTAGGATTGAGCCCAGTTCACCACACCTCTCAAGGTTGTATCCTTTGCTCCAGCCATATAAAACCCCTGCCGCCCAGAAATCGCCTGCTCCTGTTGTATCGACCAGATTGCTGACAATATGCGGTTTTACCCGGTATAACTCAGAGCCTTTAACTATTATGGAGCCATCCTTCCCCAGCTTTA
Organism: uncultured Puniceicoccaceae bacterium; assembly: GCA_964415925.1. Classification (GTDB taxonomy): domain Bacteria; phylum Verrucomicrobiota; class Verrucomicrobiia; order Opitutales; family Oceanipulchritudinaceae; genus CAYQCG01. Next base: position 5,267 of record CAYQCG010000067.1, read on the forward strand.
CAATCGCAATTTCGGCAATTTCTGCGAACTTACACGCCATATCCTCATAGCTCATGTCTTTGCCATGATAAGCTGCGGCTTCTTCCTCGTTCGCAATGATTATATCCACGTAATTCCGGATCAGATCCTCGAGGATATCTTCCGTGGCATGGACTGTTTCATAAGAGGCAAGATCCAGACTAATGGAACAGCCTGCTCCTTTCGCCGATTCCAGAACCTTCACCATAAGTTCACGGTTAAAAAGTAGATAACCTTCAATATGGGCATGTTTGCAATTGGCAAAGTCGGCTTCACTGACCTCTTCCGGTGTAAGCGTCATTGCTGCGCCGAGGTTTGTCCGCATAGTACGCTCTGAGTCCGGTGTTATCAAGGACAGGCAGACACCATTGGGTATATCAGCCTTTTTGAAGTGAGTTGTATCTCCACCAAGTGTTTCGAGCGTTGTTTTGTACAACTCTGCAGTCGGATCGTTCCCGATTTTTCCAAGCATAGCCACTGATAAGCCCAATTTAGCAAGGGCAAAAACGGTATTTCCGGCTGACCCTCCGGGTGCATTTTCCGGGGGCTCTTCAATCTTATCTAGCAGTGCATTCATCTGCTTATCATCGACCAGTAGCATACCCCCCTTTCCACCTTCGATACCGGCGATGAATGCTTCATCAACCCGGGTCAGGATGTCCATAATGGGCGAGCCAACGCCGATTATATCTATTTGTTTATCTGCCATAAAAACTGACTCTATTGAGGGATTATTTTTCCAGTCTGTTAAAGTGCACACAGGGAAAGGAGTCATCATTCCATGACTCATCATCTTATGTCAAAGGATTCCCCGGTAAACCGGATTATCCTACTCCGAAACCATCAGGTTACTAACAAGGATGGGATCGCTATCGATCTCAATAGTGATCGTAAAGGTATCTGGTGCGCTGAAGCGTATTCCAGCGATTTGATTGATCAGATTGATCCGGTGAAGGGGGCTCTTTGACTCGAACTCCCTATTCACCAGTGTTTGGGGCTCCTCCAGGTGCTTGCCCATCGTGATCTTTAGATGATGTTTGCCGACAGTCACATCTGTCAGGGTTAGAAACCAGATCATGCTTGGATAAGTCATCGGGTATTTATTTGACCTGATACTGGAAAAGATTCCCAGAATGGTGTGTTTACCTGTTGCAGGGTCTATATGTACCCCATCACACATCAGCCAGCAGAGTACTTGTGGACGCGTCGACATTCACGGAGTAAATTCATTATATATTCGTCTTTCAAGAAAAGCATTGTTTCCCGCTTGCCACTTGAATGATGAGAGGGTAGGGCTGTAGTCCCGTGGGCGTCATCGCGGTGGTGGCGTGCCTGTAATTGACTTGGATTAGCGAACGCACACGGGTATGAAGCATATTTTTATTACTGGCGGGGTGGTGTCATCCCTGGGAAAAGGCTTAACCAGTGCAGCGCTGGGCGCGCTTCTGGAGCAAAGAGGGCTGAAGGTATACCTGCAGAAGTTTGATCCCTATTTAAACGTCGATCCTGGGACAATGAACCCTTTCCAGCATGGCGAGGTTTACGTCCTTGATGATGGAGCAGAGACAGACCTCGATCTCGGACACTATGAACGGTTTACCAGCAGTAAATTAACCCGTCATAACAACCTGACCAGTGGACAAGTTTACGAGACACTGATCCGTAAAGAACGCCGTGGAGATTTCCTTGGTCAGACCATTCAGGTTATTCCTCATGTCACTAATGAAATCAAGGAGCGTCTGAATAGCGCTGGAGAGGGCTGCGACGTGGTCCTGACCGAGATTGGGGGAACAGTCGGGGATATCGAAGGCCTGCCTTTCCTTGAGGCCATGAGGCAGTTCGCCTTGGAGAAAGGATCGGAGAACGTCCTTTTTCTTCATGTCACGCTGGTGCCTTATCTAGAAGCAGCCGGTGAGCTAAAAACCAAGCCTACCCAGCAGTCTGTCGCAAAGCTCCGCGAGATTGGTATCTTGCCCGATATCCTTGTCTGCCGTACTGAAAAATCGCTCAATCGCGAGCTTCGTCAGAAACTGAGCCTCTTTTGTAATGTCCCTGAAAAGGCCGTTATTGAGGAACGCGACGTGGAGGACTCCATTTATGAAGTTCCCCTAATGCTGGAGCGTGAAAAGCTGGATGACCTTGTCCTTGAGCATTTTAAGTTAGAGCACCTTGAACAGCAGGAAAACGGCTGGGATCGTGTTGTGCGAATTCTCAAATATCCGGAACACCGGGTAGATATAGGTGTTGTAGGCAAATATATTGAGCTGCAGGATGCCTACAAAAGTGTTTACGAGAGCCTGACCCACGGTGGTATTGCGAATGACTGTGCCGTAGAAGTGCACCGCATTGACTCAGAAGCAATCAGCAACAAGGAGACTCTCAAAAGACTACACGGACTGGATGGTATTCTGGTTCCCGGAGGTTTTGGAAGTCGCGGTATTGAAGGTAAGATATGCGCAGTGCAGTTTGCCCGTGAAGAGGGGATACCTTATTTTGGTCTCTGTCTGGGAATGCAAGTCGCCACAATTGAATTTGCCCGTAGTATTGCAAAACTGGAGGGCGCCAACAGCGCAGAATTCCAGCCCGATACGCCGCATCCG
>CAYQCG010000068.1:0-7823 GCA_964415925.1 uncultured Puniceicoccaceae bacterium
CGCTTCACTTTTCCTGATGGCGAAACCTTTGATTACGGGGGCACCATCGAAGATACCTGCGCTGAAATTGCGCATCTATCTCCAGGTGATGTCTCCGGATACATCAGTATGCTCAAAGCTTCAAAACGGATTTTCGATGTCGGTTATACCAAGCTCGGTGATCAGCCTTTCCATAATTTTACTACCATGATGGCTCAGATCCCCCAACTCTTGCGCCTCGAAAGTTATCGTTCTGTTTGGGGATTTGTTTCTAAACATATTCAGGATGACCGGCTTCGTCAGGCTTTCTCCATACAGCCATTGCTTGTCGGCGGCAATCCCTTCGACACTACCAGTATTTACTCTTTGATACATTACCTCGAACGGGAATGGGGAATACATTTTGCCATGGGTGGAACAGGGGCGCTAGTTAAGGCCATCGAAAGGCTGATTCGCGAGGAAGGTATCCATCTTCGTCTCAACTCAACCATAGCAAGACTAACTGTCAATCAGGGTATTATTTCCTCCGCTGTTACAGAGGACGGGGATGAAATCTCCGGTGATGTATTTGTTTCCAACACAGACCCTGTTCACCTCTATCGTCACCTTCTCGGGAATCAGGACCAGACAATTTCTGCACGCTTCAAAAAAGCTCGGCCAAAATTTTCCATGGGCCTCTATGTCCTCTTTTTTGGCACTAAAAAACAATATTCGGATGTTGCCCACCACACTATTTGGTTGGGCAAGCGGTATCGAAGCCTTCTTGAGGATATTTTTAATAATCAGTTCCTCGCAGACGACTTTTCGCTTTATGTTCATCGGCCCACCGCAACCGATCCATCCTTTGCCCCACCAGGATGCGACTCCTTCTACGTCCTTGCCCCCGTGCCCAATACACAAGCCGGCATTAATTGGCAGATTGAAGGACCCCGCTTACAGGAGCGTATTGTTAAGGCACTAAATGCCTCGCTCCTTCCCGGGCTAACGGACTCTATCACTGCAGACTTTTACATGACGCCTGATGACTTCAGTCAGGATTATCTCAGCGTAGCTGGGGCTGGTTTTTCTATCGCTCCAATCTTCTCCCAGTCCGCTTGGTTTCGCTTCCATAACAAAGGCGAAGGACCTCGCAATCTTTACCTCGTCGGTGCGGGTACTCACCCGGGTGCAGGTCTACCCGGCGTCATTACCTCTGCCAAGGTTGTCGATCGTTTAATCCCCTCAGTGGAAAGTAACAAACTTCCTCTCCTCAAGAGTAAGGCGGTTGCCTGATGCCTGTAGCAGAAATAGTTGATCACGATTGCTGCATCAATCAGGAGCCGCAGGACGTCATCAAGGCTCACTCCAGGACTTTTCGCTTCGCGAGTCTCTTCCTCCCTCTTTCCGCTAGGCGTCAGGCAGAGACTCTCTATGCTTTTTGCCGATATGTCGACGACCTCGCTGATAACACGGACTATCCGCTGCGAAGTAGACTCAAATTGCAGGCAATTTTAGAAGGAATTCAGCGTAGGGACTATTCGGATACATTAGTGCACCGCATTCTTCACTTGAGCAATGAACTCGGGTTTGACCCCGATATCACTGCAGAGCTCATTCGGGGGGTTCTTTCAGATTTGAATCTTGTATTAATTGACTCTAAGGAAGAATTGCTCCGTTACTGCTACAGGGTAGCTGGAACCGTTGGTCTTATGATGTGCCCTGTTTTGGGTGTCTCACGAAAGGAAGCTTTTCCCTTCGCAATTGATCTGGGCATTGCCATGCAACTCACCAATATCGCGCGTGACGTTTCTGAAGATGCTGCTGACAACAGGCGCTATATCCCTTCGGTGTGGGTCAAGGATCTCTTCCCGTATGAAATCCTTCAGGCCTCGCCCTGCAACAGGGCTCTCATACAGTCGTCCGTAGAAAAGATCCTTGCACTGGCAAACACATACTACGCCAGTGGATTGGCAGGGTTACGCTATATTCCGTTAAACTCCCGCTTTGCCATTGCTGTAGCTGCAAGGATTTATCGAGATATTGGTAGATACATTTCCATCGATGATTACGCTACCTGGAACGGTCGTAAGTTTGTCTCGCGGTCACGCAAATTTTACATAGCAGGCACAACATTTATAGGGCAAATATTTCGCCCTGACCGCAACCACGGAACTCACTGCCGTGAGCTCCATAACTGCCTTGTCGGGATGCCTGGTGTTTATTATAAATGATCACTCGAGAACAGCATATTCTCGTCATCGGAGGTGGCGCTACCGGATTGAGTCTTGCTCGCCATATGATTAATTACGGCAGCAGTCGCACTAATTTGACTATTCTGGAGTCCCGCTCTGATTACAATAACGATCGTAGCTGGTGCTTCTGGGATACCGGTGACGTAGCCACCCATCGCTTACAGGATATGATTTCCAATCGCTGGGATAATTGGTCCTTCAGTCACGGGCAGCAACAGGTAACGCACACATCCTCAAAATACCCGTATTGTTTCATTCCCGCTTCGGGCTTCTATGATTCAGTCGTTTCACAGATCGAGAGATCTGGTGACATGGAACTCCATCGGAACTGTAGCGTTACTGGAATTGATGAAAACCTTCAGGGCGTGGAAGTTGCCACCAATAAAGGGAAATTTAAAGGCGATTATGTGATCGATACCAGACCGCCTGATAGAGATCACCTGCTCAATGCACGAATGTACCAGATCTTTATCGGATATGAAATCGAGGCCTCTGAACCAGTCTTTGACCCGCGAACTGTCGGGTTGATGGGAAATCTTAATGTCAGTAGAAAAGGTATTGGCTTTACCTATACCTTGCCGTTTGCACTCAATCGCGCCCTGATTGAATACACCGTGTTTTCGCGTTGTCTATACTCCCCGGCATATCTTGAGGGCTTTCTGCAACAGGCAATTCGAAAGCGTCTTAATGTAGTCGATTACCGGATAAAGCGTCGAGAACAGGCTGTTCTGCCCATGGGTTTATCTCCCCGGACAAGCAGTTCCCGCCGTGTTATTCCTGCTGGTGTGAGCGCAGGTGCTGTCAGACCTTCCAGCGGCTATGCCTTCCTTCGGATCAATCGCTGGGTTATGGAGACCGCTAGATTACTTGCTATTGGCAAACCTCCACAACCTTACTGGATTTCATTTGGCGAAAAGTTTTTGGATCACACTTTCCTGAATGTCCTCTCCAACAATCCCGCGATGGGGCCTGACCTTTTTATGAGAATGGCTCGTGCGCTCCATCCGGATGCCTTTGCCAGGTTCATGACCGATAAGCCTAGCTTGAGGGATTTGTTTGCGTTAATTGCAAGTATGCCTGCTAAACCTTTTTTGCAATCCGTCATGGGTTTTACAAGGGCATCGGCTGCACAGTCACATCCTTATCATGTCAGCCTTAATCGCATATAGGACGAGTTGCGGCTTTCTTGCCGTTGCCACGCTCGCAATTTCTTTTTCTCTTGCCGGATTCAGTCTGCCTCTACTCGCACAGGTAATCGTTTTGGCTGTTTTCGTCACGCTCGTTGGATTGCCGCATGGTGCCCTTGACCCTTTCATCGCACGTAAATTTGCTTTCTGGCAAACAGTCCAGGGCATGGCCCTGTTTCTTGTTGCTTATACTGGACTGGCAATCGGATCCCTCGTGTTTTGGATTTATTTCCCGGAAGGTGCCTTGGCTGCTTTCCTCTTCATTTCCGCTATCCATTTTTCAAACGACTGGGTCAGCCTGATGAACCAGGGGCTAGCACGTATCGCTGGATTTGCCGTCATCCTCCTTCCGGTGCTGTTTCATTCTCACGAAGTAATCGCTATCTTTTCTGTCCTCACAGGTAATGCTTTAAGTCCGATATTCATTGGTGCGCTCGACACTTTTACATTACCCATCGTTTTCGGCCACTCTTTCATTATTATCTGGCAGGCTAAATCGCGAAATTACCTTTTAACTATCGAACTTTTTGCCTTGCTGATCCTCGCATACCTCTTACCGCCACTATTATACTTCGTTGTTTACTTCTGCGGACTGCATTCACCGCGTCACCTGATAGCCTCTGCTTGCGAATTGAAGCTGTTTAGACTTCGAAAACTACTTTACTACATAGCTCCTGCCACTGTCACCACGGTATCGCTGGCTATTGTGGCCTATCACTGGATGCCCGCTTCAATCATCACCGAGGATCTAATCAGGATCGTGTTCATCGGTTTGTTCGCGCTGACTGTTCCTCATATGCTTTTCATTGAGATCAATGAGCATTCTGGTGCATGACGCTTGACTCATCTTTATAGAGGTAGCCGCGGGCTAATTGCTTGAAGGCTTTCACCGTATTATTCTGCCAGCCTGCTTGCTTCCCCTTCTCTGAAGCCATTAGTTCGGCAACCGTTTCAGCTGTTTCTATTGCAGCAGCTGCATCCAGAAGCAGGGCGCGGGTTCTACGTGAAAGTACATCCTCCACGGTCTCAACCATTTCATTGCGAACCTGCCAGATTACTTCCGCCTTTTGATAAGGGAGCCGGAAATGCAGTTTTTCACCCAGCTCCGGCCGCTCTTTAATCAGGGTTTGTATGCTCACCGCATCTGCGCCATAGATTGCCAGATTACGTTCTTCGACATGTCGGTGAGACCACCCATGGATTTGCAATGTTTCCGTTACGCAGGGTCGGGGATCCACATCTGCAATCATTTCTGCATGATCTATTACATCCTGTGCCATCTTCCGGTAAGTCGTCCACTTTCCCCCTGTTACTGTTATCAAGCCGCTTTCCGCTACGATGATCGTATGGTCCCGTGACAGTGCTGCCGTGTTGGATTCGTCACCCGATTTCACCAGTGGCCGTAATCCCGCAAATACGCTTAGCACGTCATCCACTGTCGGATCTTTGCTCAGGTATTGCTTTGCATGTTCCATTACAAAATCACGCTCTTCTTCCAGTGCCCTCGGCTCCAGTGATTTTTCTTTCACCGCGGTATCCGTTGTGCCGAATACCACACGATCATGCCAGGGCACCCCAAACAATACGCGTCCGTCTGCCGGCTTTGGTACCATCAATGCCGTCTCCCCTGGCAGAAAATCTCGCGGCAGGATAAAGTGAATCCCCTGGCTCACCGCAATAATTGGCTTTGTATCCGGTTTGTCATGACGCCTCAGATCGTCCACGAATATGCCCGTCGCGTTGATCACGCAGTTCCCTCTCACCGTGTATTGCTCTCTGCTCAACGCATCTTCCAGCTCTACTCCGCGGATAATGCTCTTCTCCTTAATGAATCCGCAGCACCGAGTATAGTTCAGCACATGTGCTCCTAGTCCCGCCGCAGTCTGTGCCAGGTTGATCGCCAGGCGTGCATCATCAAATTGTCCATCGTAATAGATCACCCCTCCCACCAGATCTTCCGTCTCGATTGTCGGCAAACGCTCAATCGTCTCCTTTTTATTCAGGATACGTGACGGGCTCAGGCCTAGCTTTCCTGCCAGACGGTCGTATACTTTCATGCCAATCCCGTAGAAAGGCCCTTCCCACCACTTGTAGTTGGGGATGACAAACGCCATGTTGTGCACCAGGTGCGGTGCGTTCCGGTAAAGCCGCCCCCGTTCCTTCAATGCTTCCAGCACCAGCGATATATTACCCTGCTGCAGGTAGCGAACCCCGCCATGCACAAGTTTCGTCGAGCGACTCGAGGTTCCCTTTGCAAAGTCGCTCTGCTCCACCAACAGTGTCCGGTAGCCTCTGGCAGCCGCATCCACTGCCGTCCCCAGACCCGTCGCACCACCACCAACGATAATAATGTCATACGGCTCTGTATGGTTGCGCACCGCTTCCAGATGGATTAACCGCTTCATTCAGGATCAATCCACCCCTTGCTGCGTTCCAGCGCTTTTTCCCATCCCGCTTGTAGCGACCGCACTTTATCTTCAGGCATTGATGGCTCAAAACGTGTATCCATTTCCCAATGACGTGCGATTTCCTCCCGGCTCTCCCAGAAGCCTACCGCCAGTCCCGCCAGAAAGGCTGCGCCCAGGGCGGTTGTTTCAATGCACTTTGGCCTCACCACCGGCACTCCCAGCAAGTCCGCCTGAATTTGCAATAGCGGGTCGCTCCGGGAGGCGCCGCCGTCCACCGCCAGATGCTTCAACTTGATTCCCGAGTCCGCATGCATCGCCTTGATCAGGTCCGCGCTCTGGAACGCTATCGACTCCAGAGCCGCCCGGCACAAGTGTTTGCGGTTCGCCCCTCGCGTTAATCCAAATACACTCCCACGTGCTTCCGGGTCCCAGTGCGGCGAGCCCAGCCCCGCAAACGCCGGCACTATGTAGACACCGCCGCTGTCACTTACCTGCTCGGCCAGTTCATCGCATTCAGGCGCCGATCGGATGATCCCCAGTTCATCACGTAGCCATTGCACCACCGCACCCGCGATAAATATCGATCCTTCCAGCGCATACTCCGTCCGGTCACCGATCTTCCACGCCACTGTGGTCAGTAGGTTGTTTTCTGAGGCAATCGGCTTTTCGCCTGTGTTCATCAGCAGGAAACAGCCGGTCCCGTAAGTGTTCTTCGCCATCCCGGTCTCATAGCATCCTTGCCCGAACAATGCAGCATGCTGGTCGCCGGCAATTCCAGCAATCGGAACACCTCCCGGATAATAGTGCTCTCTCACCTTGCCGTAAACTTCCGAACTGCTGCGTACCTCAGGAAGCATCTGCCCCGGTATCTCCAGTATCTCCAGCAATTCTCTGTCCCATTCCAGATTATGGATGTTGAATAGCAATGTCCGCGAGGCGTTCGTCACATCCGTCACATGCACCTTTCCGTCCGTGAATTTCCAGATCAGCCACGTGTCCACCGTTCCGAATAAAAGGTCTCCCGCTTCGGCCTTTTGCCGTGCACCCGCGACATTATCCAGAATCCAGACGAGTTTTGTGCCCGCAAAATACGGATCCAGACGCAGGCCCGTTTTCCTTCTGAATGTCTCCTCCACGCCATCACCGCTTAACTTACGGCACATAGGGGCAGTTCGCCTGTCCTGCCAGACAATCGCCGGATAAACCGGCTCACCCGTGTGGCGGTCCCACACCAGCGTGGTTTCCCGCTGGTTTGTCACGCCGACCGCTGCAATCGAGCCACTCGAAAGGTTCGCTTTCGTGATCGCCTCCGTGCACACCGTGCTCTGACTCGACCAGATATCCAGCGGGTCATGCTCCACCCAGCCCGGTTGCGGGTAATGCTGCTTGAATTCCTTTTGCGCATGGCTGACCTGCCGCCCGTCACGGTCATATACGATCGCACGGGAACTCGTCGTCCCCTGGTCAATCGCCAGCACATACCGCGGTTCACTCATCCCCTTCAGAATGCATCAATCCACCCCGTTAAATCCAACATATTTCTTAATTATCTTTGCTTCTACCTTGTAACTATCGAGCCTTCTCTATTCTAACTCCCTCATCACCAACACGGATTAATAAAAATTATTAATCATACGCACTAATCATATTTCTGCTTGCATTCTATGCCTATAAGTATACATTCAATCACATATCATAAGATAACGAACGCGCACCCACTAACCATAACTCACTCGCCGTACTACTGTTTTAAACACAAAAACGGCAGGCCAAAACCCCAGAAAGTAAATTTCCATGATCTCCTGAACCTCTACTCCTTGTTTTATAGACCATTCGAAATTCGATGTTTGAAATTCGAAATCTTCTCCCTGTTCTTTGACAGTCTAAATTATCTCTATGACAAAGCCTGCTGCCTGAGCTGCTCGTCGATGGTGCCCGGGGCGGGACTTGAACCCGCACGGCCTTGCGGCCAAAGGATTTTAAGTCCTCAGTGTCTACCGATTCCACCACCCGGGCCC
>CAYQCG010000069.1:0-7820 GCA_964415925.1 uncultured Puniceicoccaceae bacterium
ACGGGCCAGGCGTGCAGTTTCGTGGTGATTGCGAATCCGAAGCTGAGGGCGAAGTTCAAACGCTCGATGCAGGGGATGATCACGGAGGTGAACTGCTTTGGATACGCAGGTTGCGCGGCCGCCTACAACCATGGGGAACCGTGGCGGAAGGAACTGATTGCCTACCTGCGGGGCAACCGGGACTTCCTCTATGATTTTGTCAAGACGCGCCTGCCACAGATCAAGATGAAGCCGATGGAGGCAACTTACCTGGCGTGGATGGACCCGGAAGAACTCGGGCTGGAGAATCCGGCGAAGTTTTTCGAGGAGAACGGCGTGGCACTTTCGGACGGGCGTTATTTCGGGGCACCGGGGAAAATCAGGATCAATTTCGCCTGCCCGCGTGCGACTTTGGATGTGGGCCTAAACCGGATGGAATGAGCGGTAGCGGGTATCAAGGTCTAGACTGGCTGTATCCGTCCAGCGGATACGGGAAAGCCTGGGGCGAAGAGGACGTGGTCCGGGGGGGAGCCGGGTTCCTTGAGGTTGTTGGCGGAGAAGAGGCGGGTGTCGTAGCGGGAGACATCGGCATGTTGGAGGGTGTAGCGCTCGTTATTAACCTTAACTATAAAAAGGCGACCCTTGCGGTTGGCCGAGTAGAGGACATAACGCTCGACGAGGAAGTGCTCGAGACTGCCGGGTTGGGCTTTGCAGGGCTTACCGGTTGCGCGGTAACGGAAATGGCCCACCCCGGAGTTGCCGGCCTTTCGGGCGCATTGGTAGTCGATCCAGTTATCGGGCCCGCCTGCAACCTGCATACGTGCGTTGACGTAGTTGAGGTGGAAAAAGGTGCGGGCGAACCAGACGGCGATGGGGTTGTGGCAGTCGAGAGAAAAGAACCAGACTCCGGGGACGCCATCGGAGCCTTTCACATAAGTGCGGAGGTTGAGCTCTTCGAAATCGCTCAAGCCGGGGAGTGGAGGGAAAAAGACAGGGTGGACACGGTCCATGAAAAAGGGGACGACGGCGACATAGGCATCGCCATGGAAGGTATCGATGGTTATGCCATTGGGGAGCCTGTGCTGGAGCGAAAGCGGATCGTATTTCCAGTGAAGGAAGAGGAGGTCGCGCCATGTCATTTTAAGCATATTCATGTATTTTGAAAGGAGTATGGAGCGGCAGAGGAGTCAATTGGCGGGACAAAATATGCAATTGTTAATAATCGTGCATAGTCACTTAAACATATAAAGGATAATAATTTCTGTAATCATTGATATCACAAATGCTTAAAATTGCACAGAATACACCTTAATTTAAATATAGCCTTAAAGCTGTATGAAGGTCTAACGATTTAGGGGCTGAAAAGAGAAAGGACCCTAACGATGAAAAACATGACGATTGGCAAGCGTATTGCGACGGGATTTGCATTGGTGTTGGCCGTTTTACTGGCAATGGGAGGCTTCGGATTTTACGGTATACTCCATGTAGTGGACGATGCTGAAGAGGTAATTGAGGGAAACCGCCTTCAATCGGAGCTGGCCCAGCGTGAGATCGATCACCTGAACTTGGTGAGCAGCTTATCTATGGTAGTCATGAATGAGGACCGGGCCGATTTTGATATAGAAACCGATGCCCATAAGTGTGGCTTTGGGCAATGGTATTATGGCGCTGAACGATCGGAGCTGGAAAAGAAGCACCCCTCATTAAGGTCACTCTTAGCCAAGATAGAAGATCCCCATATACGTTTTCACTCAACCATCGAGCACATCAAGGAGGTCTTTGATCAAGCGGGTGATAATCATGAAGAAGCGCATCATCTGGCCACCGATATTTTCATTGAGGAAACCCTGCCGGCGCTGGGCGAAGTCCAGGCGCACCTGCATGCGATCCGGGAGGCAGGCAATGGTTTGATGATGACTGAAGAAAACATGCTGGCGGATGCGCAACTCGCAGAAATGGAGATTGTCATCGTTGGGCTGGTGGCGATAGCCCTTGGAATAACGATCAGCATCCTGATTTCGCGGCAGATCAAGCGGCGCCTGCTGACAGCAGCGGATGATCTTCAAAATGCGTCCCAGCAGGTGTCCTCTGCAGCGCATCAAGTAGCGGGAGGGAGCGAGTCGCTATCCACGGGCGCGTCGCAGCAGGCGGCGTCGATCGAGGAGACGACCTCATCGCTGGAGGAGATATCGAGCATGATCAACACGAATACAGACAGCGCGCAGCAGGCGAGCGAACTAACCCAGCAGAACCAGTATCTGATGGATACGGCACAGAGCTCAATGGGTGACCTGACGACATCGATGAAGGATATTTCGGAAACGAGCAAAGAAACGCAGAAGATCATCAGCACAATTGACGAGATTGCTTTCCAGACAAATATACTGGCCCTGAACGCAGCGGTTGAAGCGGCGCGAGCGGGAGAAGCCGGGGCCGGATTCGCGGTAGTAGCGGATGAGGTCCGCAACCTGGCTCAGCGTGCGGCTGAAGCAGCCCGGAACACATCGGAGCTACTGGATGAATCCTTCAGCAAGATCAACCGTGGCAATGAACTGGTTGAGCGGACCAACACCATTTTCCAGGATGCGGCGGAAAGCAGCGGCAAGATCAGCCAGTTGGTGGCGGGGATAGCCGAGGCTTCGAAGGAACAAAGCAGCGGTATCGGCCAGATCAATACGGCAATAACCGAAATTGATAACGTAACGCAGCAGAATGCGGCGAACTGTGAAGAGACGGCAGCGGCAGCGGAAGAGCTGAACAGCCAGGCGGAGCAACTTTACAACCAAGTGGTAGCGCTGCGCACACTGGTAACGAAAGCTTCGGAACACAAGGGACTGTTGACGGAGAATAACGAACGTTTCCTTGAGGCCGGAAGTGTGAACGGCACGAACTGAGTGGATTTCGATCAATCATACTGGAGTTAAGCAGGAATTGTAGCATTGATTGGAGGCCCTACTATGTGTAGCCAGTAGGGTCTCTTTTTATTCAGAGTGCATCTGCTACACCGATATATCCTTCGCTCCGTGTTGATGGCGAGCGTGGCCGGAACGGGCCTGTTCGTTTTCGTGATCGTGACGGCGTCAGTCTTCAAGGAGTTCCTGCAGCAACTGGCGTCGGGCCGGATCACACCCCTGATGGCTGCGGAGCTGGTAGGCCTGCTGATCCCTTACGCGCTGGCTTTCGCGCTGCCGATGGGCCTGCTGATCGGGATCCTGGTGGTGCTGGGGCGGATGTCGGCCCGGCTGGAAATCACGGCGATGAAGGCGGCGGGTCTATCGCTGTGGAGGATTTCCGCACCGATTGTGGTACTGGCCATCATGGGGGTGTGCTTCAGCGGGTATATCACGAACTTCTACGCACCGGCGGCGCGGGGGCAATACAAGGAGATCCTGCGTGACGTGGTGCGCAACGAGCCGTTACGTTTTATCACACCGCGCACCTTCATCACGGATTTTCCGGGCGTGGCGCTCTACATAGGAGAGATCCAGGGGAACACGCTTTACAATGTCTGGGCATGGGAACTGAGTGAAGACAAGAAGGTGATGCGCTGGCTGAAGGCGGAGCGCGGGACGATCGATTATGATGTTGAGGAGGAGTCGCTGATCCTGACCGTTTATGAAGCAAGCGTGGAATTGCGCAACGAGGAGGACCTGGAGGACCTGCAGGCGAACAATCCGACCCCGTCATTTGGAAAATTGCCTTTGCGCCTGTCACTGGAAGAGTTGCTGGGCGAAGAGACCGTGCACGACGAAGCCCACGAGATCGACCCGAGGAACACGGACCTGAATACCCTGATTGGCTTCCGCAACCAACTGCGGGCAGCGGAGCGGACGGGCAAGATACCCCGGGGCTACCGGATGATGGATGAAGTGACGGAAGACCGTTTCCGGATGGATTACCAGATCCAGCGCAATTTTGCCTCGGCCTTCGGGGTGTTATCCCTGGTGCTGCTGGCGATACCGTTAGGAATAAAGGCGAGCCGGAGCGAGACGATGGCGAATTTTGCTCTCGCGCTGATGCTGGCAATGGCGTTCTACCTGCTGCAAATCCTGGTTGACTGGCAAGTGAGCAAACCGGAACTGCGACCGGACCTGCTGGTGTGGCTGCCGAACTTCGGATTCCAGGGGCTGGGGTTATTCCTGCTCTGGCGGGCAGACCGGTATTAGGTCTCTTTATTCGGTAGAGCCGTTAGAATTAGGATACGCCCTAGATTGCGTGTGTAACTGCCCGTAACGGGGAATCCGACTATTTGTGCGGTGTAGTGAGTTGCTACACTTAACGTCAGAATAACCCTAACCCAATCTGTTATGAACCGATTATAGAAGCAGTGGATGGTCAGCGAGGGTCAGGGGGTGTAGGGAAATAGAAGATGCCTACATTGCTGCGAATAACTCCCGCTTGCCAGAGCGGGGTGGATGGGTTTAGGTGGGCGGTTTTAGAGGATGCATTTAAAGGAACTGCGGCTAAACGGATTCAAGAGCTTTGCTGAACCGACACGGTTGTCGTTGCAGCCGGGATTGACGGCGATCGTCGGCCCGAACGGTTGCGGCAAGAGCAACATTGTAGACGCGTTGCGGTGGGTGTTGGGCGAGCAGAGCAGCAAGAGCCTGCGAGCGAGTGCGATGGCTGACGTGATTTTCCAGGGATCGACGGCGCGCAAGCCGTTGAACCTTGCAGAGGTATCGCTGCTGTTCAGCGACTGCGAGGATCTGCTGGGGACGGCCTACCACGAGGTGGAGGTGGCCCGGCGGGTGACGCGGGACGGCGGGAGCGTCTATACCCTGAACGGGAAGACCTGCCGGTTGAAGGACATCCAGCGGCTGTTTCTGGATACGGGGATCGGTCAGGTGAGTTACAGCTTCATGCTGCAGGGGCAGATCGACCAGGTGCTGGCGACGAACCCGGTGGAGCGGCGTTCAATCTTCGAGGAGGCGGCGGGGATCAGCCGATACAAGGCGCAGCGACGCGAGGCCCTGAACAAGCTGACCGCGATGGAGGCGAACCTGGCACGGGTGACCGACGTGATCGAGGAGGTGTCGCGGCAGATCGGAAGCCTGAAGCGGCAGGCGGGCAAGGCGGTCCGCTACAAGCGGATCCAGCACCGGTTGACTCATCTGGGACTGGCGCATGGGCGTTACCGTTACATTACGCTGCACGAAGCGGTTGAACTGGCATCGCTGAAGGTGGGCGAACTGAAGCAGGGCATCCAGGAGCTGCGGGACGGGGTAACGCAGCAGGAGATCGCGCTGACCCAGCAGAAGATGGAACGGGCCAATTTGGCGGACGACCTGCAGCAGGCCCAGCAGACGGTCTACGACTTGCGAACGGACAAGGACAACGCCGAGCAGCAGGCGGAATTTGCCGACCTTCGGGCGGAGGACTTGCAGAACCGGATTCTGGCACTGGAAAGCGAGTTACAGGACCTGGAAAAACAGAAGGCGGAGGTGCAGGCGCAACTGAAGGGAGAGAGTGAAACGCAGCAGACACAGCAGGAGTTGTTCGCCAGTTCCAACGAGATATTTGAATCGCGCAAAGCGGAACTGGTGGCGAGCGAGGAGGCACTGTCCGAGGCGGAGGCGGCTTGGCAGGGGAAGCGTCAGGACCTGCTGGTGCTGGAAGGGAAATTGACCCGTGCGCGCTCGGAGAGCACGACGCAGGAAGTGGACCTGAAGACGGCGGAGTCGCGGCAAGCCAGCCTGAATGAAGACGCGCAGCGTCTGAAGGGCGAAGTGACGGAGGCGGAAGAGCACCTGGAGACGATCCGCAAGACATTGGTCCAGCGGCAAAAGCAACTGGAAAAGGAAACCGGGGAGCAGCCCGCGAAAGAGGAGGCGGTGAAGTCGGCGACAGCCGGTTACCGGGAAATCCAGGAAGCGATCCGCAGGGCCGACCGGGAACACGCGCAGGCCCAGGCGCGGCTTTCGCTACTGGAGGACCAGCAGAAGCAGTTCGCGGGATATTCAGTGGGGGCAAAGGCGCTCCTGCAGGGACGCGTGGAAGGCGTCGAGATAACACCGAAACTATTGGCCGAGCAACTGGATGTGCCGGCGAAGGACCGCCGGATGCTGGAACTGGTATTAGGCGATGCGGTGGAGGCGCTGGTATTGGAAGAGTCCGCCATGGCGGCGACCATCTGCGAAGCCCTTGCTGCGCAGGAGCAGGGGAGGGCGTCGCTGGTCATTCCGCAGGCAGTCGATGTATCCGAACAGTCGATACCGGAATTCCTGCGACCGGTGGCGGAGTCGGTCATGGTGAAGTCCAGTGTATCCGAAGATTCACTACGGGGGCTGTTTGACGGGTGTTTTTTTGCGAGGAGCCTGCGGGGGTTCCTGGATTTCTGGAAAGCGTCACCGGGTTTTGTTTTCTTCCTAGTGGCGACGGAGGACGGTGCGCTGGTCGACCGACGGGGAATCGTCTGGGGTGGCGCGGGGGAAGGCAAGGACGACGGTCCGCTGGCCCGCGAAGCGGAGATGAAGCGGCTCAAGCAGCAGTTGTCAGATCTGGATGCGGAACTGGGGAAGCAGCAGAAAGCTGCGGAAAATCAGCAGCAGGCACTGGACGCAGCCCAGGAAGCGCTGGACCTGCACCGTCAACGGATGCGTGAGACGGAACGGGAGGTATCCAATTTAAAGGTAGAGGAAACAGGGGCCCTGAAGACACAGGAGCAGACGCAGCAGCGGCTGGAACAGGTTGAGCAGGACCGGATCCAGGCGAAAGCGAAAATCGACGCGGCCCATCAAAGGTTGACCGAGGCGCAGGAACGGCTGACGGGACTGGAAGAGGACATTGAAAAGGCGAAGCACGCAATCACGGAAGCGGAGACATCTTTGGAAGCGGAGCGCCGGGAGCGGGAGAGCAAGCGCCAGGCCTTCGAGGAGGTCCGGCTGGAGATGGCGGAAAAGAAGCAGCAGCTTTACCAGTTTGAGAAAGGGTTGAAGGACCTAGAGCAAAAGAACCAGCAGATTACGCAAACGAAACTGCGCCGCCAGCAGGAGATTGACACGCTGGGCGAGCAGATCGAGACGTTCAGGGAGCAGGCCGAGGCGCACCGCCAAACGGCGAAGGAAGTGGAAAAAACCCTGGGTGTGACGATGGAGTCGCTGGAGTCCAAGCGGACAGCCCTGAAGGAAGCGGATGCGGCAATCAACACAGAAGAGCAGAAGCTGGGGCAGAACCGGAGTGTTTACGAGGAACGGCAAGGTGCCTTAAACGAGGCGGAGATTGCGCTGACGCGGCAGCAGTCAACACTCGAGCATCTGGTAGAGGATATCCAGAGGGAGTTTGACCGTGAACTGGACAACATCGACTGGAAAGAGGAAATCTGGGAAGCGGGAGAGGCATTACCGGAGCGCATGCGGGTGGATATCGAGGAAGAGGATCCGCTTGAGTCGATATTACCGGACCGACCCAAACCCACGGCGGAAGACCTGTCCGGCCTCGACGGGACGGACTGGGAGGAAGTCGGTCAAGAAATCGAGCAACTGCGCGGACGGCTGCAAAGCATGGGTGTGGTCAACCTGCTGGCGATCGAGGAATACCGAGAGCTGAAGGAGCGCTACGATTTTCTAAAAAACCAGAGCGACGATCTCTGGCAGTCGAAGACGGAACTGGTCGCAGCGATTGACGAATTGAACGAGAAGTCACGCGAGCTTTTCCAGAGCACTTTTGAACAGGTAAAGAAGAACTTCTCCTACACCTTTGAATCACTTTTTGGTGGAGGAGAAGCGGACCTTGACCTGATTGACCGTGATGATCCGCTGGAAAGTGGAATCGACATTGTGGCACGGCCACCCGGAACAAAACTGAAGAATCTGATTTAATAAAACAATGATTATGCCTTT